>JAQBOT010000190.1 GCA_028287885.1 Pedobacter sp. | reverse complement strand
AAGCAACCGAATCAACGACAATGATGGTAAGGGAAAAAGCTATGACTTAAACCTTGATTTCTCACAAAAATTCAAGAAACCGAAAGAGGAGCTAACCTTTAACATCGGCTTGTCGCAAGGTGAAAACACGAACTTCCAAGATTACAATACAGACATTTACAATTTGAATGGTGTTTCTGTTGATGAGCTCATTGCCCAGCAGAACAATGGCCGTGGTTACAACACAAACTACAACATTCAATCAGACTATAGCCTGCCTGTTGGTAAAGCAGGTAAAATTGAAGCTGGATATAGAAGTCAGATCAATTCTTCTGAGAACAAGACGTCTGCATTTCTTCTAAACGGCGAAACCAATAAGTATGACTGGGACTTTGCCTTAACGAATGCTTTTAACACAAAGGAACAGATTCACGCCTTATACTTAAACTACTCAAATCAGATCAACAAGTTTGGCTATCAATTTGGGTTACGGGGCGAGGATGCATCCTTGGACACAAAATCAGGCGTATTCGATAGAGGAAATGACCTGGTTTACACTCCTGGAAGGGTTGCTTACACCAGGCTGTATCCAAGTGTTTACCTAACCGAAAAGCTAAACAACGAACAACAGTTGCAATTGAGTTACAGCCGCAGGGTTAACCGCCCGAGAGGCTGGGATACCAACCCATATATTGATGCTTCAGACCCTTTGAACTACCGTCAGGGTAATCCAAACCTGAAGCCGGAAGATGTACATGCCTTTGAATTGGGTTATAGTAAGTACTGGTCTAAAGTATCCCTGATTTCTTCTGTGTATTACCGTTTAACGAACGATGTGATCCAAAGGGTACGCTCAGAGCCTGATGTGAATGGTATTTCCATTACAACGCCTCAAAACTTAACGCGTAATATTTCCAGCGGTGTCGAGTTGATCAGTAAAGTTGATGTTGTTAAACCCTGGAATTTCACTGCCAACGTAAACCTTTATCAAAGTAAAATTGAAGGGGTTCCTGCTTTCGGAATTGTAGAGAACTCCGGCTTTAGCTGGAATGCGAACTTAACCAACAACTTTGTGTTGCCATATAAAATTACCTTGCAAATCAGGGCAGACTACCGTGCTGCAGAGGTTATGGCACAAGGAAGAAGGAACGCCATGTACGGTGTAGATGGTGGCGCCAAATACGATTTCCCAAACAAAAAAGCTTCACTAAGTTTAAACGTGAGGGATTTGTTTAACAGCAGAAAGTGGAGCATGACCACCCAGGGTACTACGTCTATAGTTGATTTCCAGCGGTATATGCAAGGACGAATGGGTAACCTGACCTTCTCTTACCGTTTTGGGAAGTCTGACTTCACATCTAAGAAACCAAAGAAACAAGATCAGCAGGAGCAACGTCCTGATGAGGAGCAATTTTAAAACATAACCAGCGCTTTGGTTTAAACAGCTTGTAGCGTGCCTAAACCGGTGTCAATATTGTTAGTAGATATAGTCCTTGCCAGTGATTCTGGGAAGGACTTTTTATATTAATGAATTCGGTGGCTTAACATATTGTGGCACTACATTCCCTCTTATACGCCCCCATTTTCTAAACTGCTGTATATTTCCAAGCAACAGAAATTTGTATCTTGCGGCATGGAAGATAAGAACCCATGGGAGATAAAGGAAAGCCGTGATGTTTACCAAAACGATTGGATCCAGCTAACCGAATACGATGTGATCAACCCATCCGGCGGTCAAGGGATCTATGGAAAGGTGCACTTTAAGAACGTCGCGATCGGCATTATCCCCCTGGATGAGGAACGTAACACCTGGCTTGTTGGCCAATATCGCTTCCCTACAGATGCATATAGCTGGGAGATACCCGAAGGTGGCGGCCCTTTTCACGAGGAGCCATTGGAAGCCGCAAAACGGGAACTTGCAGAAGAAACCGGACTTCGTGCTTCACATTGGCAGTTAATACAGCGCATGCACCTCTCCAACTCGGTAAGTGATGAAGAGTCGATTATCTACATTGCAACAGGTCTTACAGCGGGCACTGCTGATCCCGAAGAAACCGAAGCACTCACGTTGCGCAAGGTTAGATTTCAAGAGGCCTACCAGATGGTCTTAGATGGAATAATAACCGACAGCATGAGTGTTGCCGGCATTTTAAAAACGCATATCCTCATTCAGGAGGGCAAAATTTAAGCTTTTACTATGAACAAAATTCTGGGGTATGTACTAAGTCCCATCTTTTATTTATTCTTCCTGTTAACAATGATCATCTTTCAGCCGATTCAATGGGTTTGCTTCAAATTCGGCTATCAGGCACACAAGAAATCCGTCGATTACCTAAACTTTTTTCTCACCTATTGCCAGGTGTTCCTGGGCAACTCGACCACTTTCATCAACAAGCAGGAAATTCCGGTAGATCGCCCGAAGATCTTTATTGCCAACCACCAGAGCATGTACGATATCCCTCCTTTGTTCTGGTACTTGCGGAAACACCACGTTAAGTTTATTTCTAAAATAGAGCTGACCAAGAACATCCCTTCGATATCCTTTAATTTAAAGTATGGCGGAGGTGCAAATATCGACCGCAAGGACAGTAAGCAGGCCATTGCTGAAATCATTAAATTAGGGAGAAGGTTAGAGGCGAACAATTGGTCGGCAGTTATATTTCCCGAAGGTACCCGTGCGAAAGACGGCAAGCTAAAAACCTTTCAAATTGGCGGTATCGCAACGCTAATGAAAACGGCGCCGAATGCCTTAATTATCCCTGTAGCGGTTGAAAACTCCTGGAAGGTGGTTCAATACGGAACCTACCCTTTAAGTGCTGCTGAGCACCTGAAATGGACGGTATTGCCCGCCATTGACACCACTGGAAAAGATGCGGAACAAATCACAAGGGAAGCGGAAAACGCAATCCGTAAGGTGTTGGGTCAAAATGCCTAGCGACTATTATTATCAATTCTTTTAAAGAATTCGTCACGGTAGGTATCCCCTATTGGAATTACTTTGCCGCAGATACTTATTCTGCTGCGCTCAATGCTTTCGATTTTATCAAGGGAAATGATGTACGATTTATGAACACGGATAAACTGACTCGATGGCAATGTCTCTTCCATCCTTTTCATGTTCTGCAAGGTAATTACCCGTTCTGCCTTGGTGTAGATAGAAATGTAATCCTTCAGCCCTTCGATGTAAAGAATATCATCCAGTTCTATTTTCTGGATCTTATGCTCTGTTTTTACGAATATAAAATCCTGAATCGGCGAAAGCTGTGATGCCGTTGAAACCGGAACAGGTGTTGGTTCTGGCGCAGGCACAAAGACAGGGGTTTTAACCTGGTTTCGCACCTTCTCTACGGCCTTATAGAAGCGATCAAAGGGAATTGGCTTCAGTAGGTAATCGGAGACGTTCAGGTCATAGCTTTCCAGCGCATACTGAGAATAAGCAGTCGTTAGAATATAACTGCATTTGCCACTTGCTATCTTCAGGAACTGTATGCCCGTTAACTCGGGCATTTGAATATCAAGAAACACCAAATCGATTCCTCCCGCCTGTACAAGCTGCAGCGCTTCTATGGCATTTTCAGTTCGGGTAACAAGTTCCAGGAAGGGTACTTTAGATACATAATCTTCAATGATATCCAGAGCCAGGGGCTCATCATCAACCGCAATGCATTTTAACTTTGTCATATATCAAGCATTAATTCGCTGGTGTAATGGGTAGCTGAATTTACAATATTTAATTTATATCTGTCGGGATAAAGCAACTGCAAGCGCCTTTCAACGTTATTTAACCCTACGCCGCCAACCTCATCTTTATTGTGTTTGTTCTTCTTGTTGGTGATGCTGAAGTGTAGGATCTTTTGATTGGCAATGATGTTTATCCTGATCGGGTCTGTAGGGTCATTGGCCACCCCATGTTTAAAGGCATTTTCGACAAAGGAGATCAGGATCAGTGGTACAATATGCTGATTATCGATCTCTCCGTTAAGGGTAAGTTCAACGGCAGCCCCATCCTTGAATCTCAGTTTCTGCAGCTCAATAAAGCTACGTACATATTCGATCTCCTTACTCAGGGAAACCCAGCTGTCGTTGCTCTCGTAAATCATATACCGCATGATCTCAGACAGCTTCAAAACCGCATCGGCTGTCTTATCCGACTTCTGATAAGCCAGGGAGTAAATGTTATTTAAAGAATTAAAGAGGAAATGCGGGTTAAGTTGTGATTTCAGGAACTGCAGCTCCATATCTTTCTTTTCACTTTCCAGATTGCGCTGTATCCTATCGTTGGCAAACCAATCCACCGCAAACTTTAGCAAAGAACTGATCACAATGAAAAACCCTGAAATAAAGATGGTCCGTATGGCGTAGGTGGTGATATCGATGTACTCCTTCTTGTTTGTACGCTGATTGGTAAAGGTGAGCATAATGTCGCTGTTCAAGCTTGCGATCACCGTCTTTATAAGCCCCATCACCAGGATCAATGCCGTAATTGCTAAAATATACCACCAGTACATCTTGCGGGACTTGATCAGCTCCGGGATGAGTAGCGTATAATTGATGTAGAACAAAGAAACGTTTATGATACCATAGTAGCCGAACTGCACAAGAATCTCGTAGGAGGTCGCAGGTTCCTTACTGTTGATTATTGCAAGCAGGCAAAGCGTAACAATAAACAGCCAAAAGATTAGATGGACAATCAGTGGACCTTTATTTTTCATGATCAGGTTGTCTTTATTCGTGCTACTGTTTACCATGTATGATGTTATTCATTGGAGCTTAAAAGCTACAGATTGTTTCAATAAAAATAGAAATGCTCCTCTTCCAAAGTACCAATTTACGGCCTTGCAGCCATTTACTTTCGACGAACTGGCAATTTATTTCTACGAACACACAATAAAATCTACTTTCGACAAAACTATCAATTTTAACCGTTTATCTAGAAGATAATGCACTTCGTCTAAAAGATTTTAGCAGGTTTTAAATTATTATTCTATTTGTTTCATCAAAACGAAACAATTATGAAACGGTTATCGAACATCTCGCCATTTATACTTTTATTAGTTCCAGTATTTATCATGATGCTGTTAACATTTGGCACTGCAGACAACGGCAAAGCCAGCAATGATCAAGTGGTATTAAAAACCACCAGCAGCAGCATTGTTAAAGTAAACAACGGACTGAATAAATAACATGCTTGAGCTTGCGATTCAAACTTGCGGCCTGACTTACCATTATGGAAATCAGAAGGTAATTGACAACCTTTCTCTAAAGGTAGAGAAAGGAAGCATTTACGGTTTCCTCGGACCAAACGGCGCTGGTAAGACCACCACGATCAAGGTATTGCTCAACCTGCTTAAGTCGCCCGCCGACTGCGTTTTTCTTTTCGGAAAGGACATCAATACCCACCGGATCGAGAGCCTAAAGAAAATCGGTGCCCTGGTAGAACAACCAGCGATTTATGGCCATCTATCAGGCAAACAAAATCTATACAACAGATGCATCCTTTTGAGTATCCCCCGAAGCAAAGCAATAGACATGCTGAAACTCGTAGGGCTTAGAGATGCGGCGGATAAAAAAGCCGACAAGTACTCACTGGGTATGAAACAACGGCTCGGCATTGCACTTGCGCTACTGTCCGACCCAGAACTACTGCTCTTAGACGAACCAACCAATGGTTTAGACCCAAACGGAATTATAGAGATCCGCAATCTCATGATCGAGTTGGCGAGCAAGCACCAGAAAACCATCCTTGTTTCCAGCCACCTTCTAACTGAAGTAGAAAGAATAGCAACCCATGTAGGTATCATCAACAAAGGTAAGCTGTTGTTTCAAGGCACAATCTTCGAACTTCAAAGTCTTAAAGCAGCAAAACTTCAAGTGCAGGTCATTCCCTTACAGAAAGCAACAGACCTTCTGACCTTAGCGGGATATCAGATCAGCCCGGCAAAAGCCAGCAATTCAATTGAACTGCCATACAAATCGGCAGAAGACAGTGCAGAGATCAATGCCTTGCTGGTTCAAAATGGCTGCAGGGTTTCCAGCATCCACCTGGTTAAAAAAGATCTTGAACACCTATTCCTCGATATCACTCAGTCTAATTAATATGATCTCGCTCCTTATCTCCCTTAGATCGGAATTCTATAAGTCGAAGAATACCTTAGCTTTCTGGGCCTCTATCCTCCTTCCTGTTTTAATTTGTGGTGCCATTACCCTGGCGTTCTTCTCAAATTCTGATAAGATCCTTAGAATGCATTATTCCCCCGAAGTACTTTGGATGAACTTCGCCGGCGGTTCACTGGGCGTTATGGGGATGCTCATACTGCCGTTTTACGTTATTTTCATGGCCTTTTCTGTCAACAATATTGAACATAAGAACGACACCTGGAAGTCGCTTTTTGCACAGCCATTAAATAAGTTCTCAATATACGCAGCCAAATACCTGTATGCAGTTTTACTAATCTTTATTTGCCTGGGCTTATTCCTGACCTTAACTTACCTGAGCGCACAGCTGTTGCATTTGCTCATTCCAGCACACAGATTTGATGCGTACCAACCGCTAAACATGCTGGCGAAAATATATTCGAAGCTATTTTTATCATCTTTAGGCATCCTATCACTGCAGTTTATAATTAGTTTGATCTGGGCTGATTTTTTAAAGCCGATGGGCATAGGATTTGTAGGTGTGATCATAGGTATTATAGCAGCAAGCAAAGGTTGGGTGTATTCTTATTTAATTCCTTATAGCCAGCCAAGTTTAGCGTTGTCATTAAGGAAGTCAGCAAATAATTCTACTATATTTACCCAAGAGATCTATAGCAGTTTAATCTATGCCGCAGTGTTTTTTATTATAGGTTATTTCATAGTCTCTAGAAAAAGTATAAAATAGTTTTTAGTTTTAGTTAGTTTAGTTTAGGGTGGTTATTTAACAATAGCCACCTTTTTTTTGTCTTAATATTTTGAAACTAATTATTTAGTTATAACTTTATGTCACAAGCTTGCAAGCGACACAGTAAAACGAAACATTATGGAAATTAAGGATCTAACAAAAGCGGAGGAGCAGATTATGCAGATAATCTGGCAAATTGAGAAAGGCTTTGTGAAAGAGGTCATCGATCTTTTACCTGAACCCAAACCCGCGTACAACACCGTATCTACAATCATCCGAATTCTGGAAGTTAAAGGCTTTATCGGCCACGAGCCGATTGGCAAGTCGCATGCCTACTACCCTTTGATCAGCAAAGAGGATTACAAACGACATGCAACGGAGAAGCTTCTCGGCAACTACTTCGAAAACTCAGTAGAAAGCATGTTTTCCTTTTTTGTAAAGGAAGAAAAGCTTGACCTAAGTGATGTGGATGAAATTCTGAAAATGATTAACAAGATCAAAAACAAACCGAAATGAATCTGGCCCATTATTTACTGCAGGTCAACATTTACCTCATCGTATTTTATGGCTTTTATAGGCTCCTATTAGATAGAGAAACCTATTTCATGTTAAACCGCCTTTATTTAACGTCTGCGGCATTCTTTTCACTACTGATCCCATTCATCAGGCTAGACTGGTTTACGGCACTGCCGGTAACTCAGAACGTCTCAATTGGCGTAAGTCAGATGTACATGGTCGGACTGAATGACAATGCGAGCTCGGGCTTAACCTGGGGCAGCTCAATAGCGCTGCTTTACATTACTGGTGTTTGTCTATTCCTGGCCCGCTTCGTCATGCAGCTGTTGGCGATCAGAAAACTACTCCAAAGCGTTCCGACTGGTGCAGCTTTTTCGTTCTTTAACAAGCTGGTTATTCATGAGCAATAGCAGCAGCAGGACGTCATTAGCAAACACGAACAGATCCATATGCGGCAGATGCACTCCTTGGACGTGATCTTTTTCGAGCTATTAGGCGTATTTACCTGGTTCAATCCAGTCATTTATCTCTACAAGCAGTCCATAAAGAACATACATGAGTATCTGGCAGATGAAGAAGCTGCGCAATATCAAGGCGACAAGCAACAGTATTCCTTGCTTCTACTAAGCAGTGCATTTGGCGTAGATCCAAATACGCTAACAAACAGTTTTTTCAATACATCAATGATCAAAAAGAGAATTACCATGCTTAATAAAGAAAAATCAAGAAGAACCGCCATATTAAAATATGGCCTGTTC
>JAQBOT010000172.1 GCA_028287885.1 Pedobacter sp. | reverse complement strand
AGTTGAACTTTGAATTTTTGGAACCCTACGCCAAGTTCTTTATTCAGATACCTCTACAGCATAGTTTTACTCCTTTTGCAAACGTCCTTGTTGCTGCACTACTGGTACTTGTACAATCGATTATTTTTAATATCGTTGTTAATAAACATGGTCTACTGAGTAAGCCAGGGTATCTACCCGCTTTGCTATACGTTACCGGCACGAGCTTATTTATGCCCTTTCTGATACTTAGTCCAGCCCTCATTTGTAACTTCCTTTTGATCTGGCTGATGGATAAATTCATGAAGATCGGTAAGTCGCCAAATGCCATTATGATCATGTTTGATACCGGGATGATCATTGGGGTTGGTACATTAATTTACTTCCCTTTCATTGTTATGCTCTTGATGATTTGGCTGACATTGTTGTTATACAGGTCTTTTAACTGGCGTGAATGGCTTTCTGGCTTGGTTGGATTTATGACGATTTTCTTATTTCTAGGTGTATTTTATTACTGGAATGATAATTTGGGTATGTTCTACAAGATTTGGCTGCCATTAGCAAACAAATTTCCAGCAACCTTCAAGATCAACTATAATGATTACCTGGTACTCGTGCCTGTTGCAGTGATGATGGTACTGGCTATGATACAGCTGCGCGAGAGCTTTTTCCGAAGTTTTATTAGCACCAGAAAAGCCTTTCAAATGTTGTTTTTCATGTTCCTTTGTGCCATCGTAAGTGTCTATACAAAGCCAAACTTTCGTCTTTATCATTTCTTGCTTTGTGTGCCGCCAGGTGCGGTTTTGCTGGCTTATTATTTCTCCAATGCAACAAAAAGATGGTTTTATGAAAGCCTGTTTCTTGTGTTGGTCATTGCCATCCAATACTTTTTGTTTGTTTAACCTTTTTTAACAATTTGATACCTTGAAACTTGCTAAAGATTGATAGCTTTGTGACATGAAATTTGGAGTTGTTGTTTTCCCCGGTTCAAACTGTGATCAGGATGTTATTTATGTTCTGGAACATATTCTAGGTCAGGAAGTGGTTCGTCTATGGCATAAAGATCACGATCTTCATGGTGCTGATTTTATAATTTTGCCAGGCGGATTCTCGTTTGGTGATTACCTGCGTTCAGGTGCAATTGCGCGCTTTTCGCCAATTATGCAGGAAGTCATTAAGTTTGCCAACGCCGGCGGCTATGTTATGGGGATTTGTAACGGTTTTCAGATTCTTGCAGAAGCACATCTTGTACCAGGCGCCTTATTACACAATGAAAACAGAAAGTTCATTTGCAGGAACACCTGGCTTAAACCAGCTACTTCCGATAGTTTATTGACGCATTTAATTGAACCAGATAGAATATTGAAAATACCTGTTGCACATGGCGAGGGTCAATATTTTGCGCATGAGGATACAATCAAAATGTTAAATGATACCGATAGCGTACTGTTTAGATATTGCGACTCTACTGGCAATATGAATACAGAATCGAATCTAAACGGCTCCACGGGCAATATTGCAGGTGTTTGTAATGCCGGTAGGAATGTATTCGGCCTTATGCCACATCCGGAACGCGCCGCTGATGCTTTATTAAACAATCAGGATGGATTAATCATATTTGAGTCCATTCTAGGAATGGTTAATGCATAATCTCGTCATAGATATTGGCAATACAAAGAGTAAGATTTCGGTTTTTATAGAAAAGGAACTGTTATACTATCAGGCTGTTCAGGAGCCTGAAATACAATTTGTACAAGATCTGATAAGTGAGTTTAATATAAACCACTCCATCGTGTCCAATGTTGCCGATACCCATCCGGCTTTAACAAATTTACTAAGAGAAAAGACGAACTACATCGAGTTTTCTACAAGTAAAAACACCGGAATTCTAAACCATTATAAAACAGCTGCTACTCTGGGTTTGGATCGATGGGCCAATGTTATTGCGGCTCACCAACTTTTTCCCGGACAGAATTGCTTTATCATTGACGCAGGTACCTGCATTACTTATGATCTGCTGAATGGTAAAGGAGAATATTTTGGTGGAAGCATAAGCCCCGGAATAAATATGCGGTTTTCTGCGCTGAATCACTATACAGGTAGGTTGCCCATGGTAGCTTGGAATGCGGAGGCAGATATCCCCGAGGGGAGGGATACAAATTCTGCGATTCAATCTGGGGTTCTTCAAGGTGTGATTAACGAAATACAGGGCTTTATTGCCATTGAAAATAATAAGAATATAGAATTACAGGTCTTGATTACCGGCGGAGATGCCGGTTTTTTGTGGAAGCAATTAAAAAACAGCATCTTTGCGCCTCAAATTATACACGATCCATACCTGGTTTTAAAGGGATTAAATGAAGTCATTGCATTCGAATATGTTTAAAAAAGTTAGTTACATCGCTGCGGTTCTGGTTTTGCTTGTTGGCATTTCGGCAAACGCACAGGTTACCACGCAGTCGCCATATTCTAGATATGGAGTTGGAAATATAAAGAGTTTGGCCTTGCCACAATTTAAAGCGATGGGTGGCATATCCACCGCAGTGTTCAGCCCGTCTGGATACAGTAATATCAATATGATGAATCCCTCGTCCTATGCGGGTATAACTTTAACGACGGTTGATATTGGCGCAACGGGTTCATTTAATAACCTAAAAAGAAACGATGCCAGCGAGACAAGTTTTAACTCGACCTTAAGTCACATCGCATTGGCCTTCCCAGTAAGCAGACAGTCGGCATTAAGTTTTGGTTTGCTGCCTTACTCTGAATTGGGTTACAAGTTTGTAAACAGTGCAACCTTGTCTGCTTCAGGCAGCACCTCAGCCCAAGATGTAAATTACATTTATGCAGGTGAGGGAGGTTTGAACAAAGCTTATATCGGCTATGGTTTCCAACTTGGAAAACATTTTAGATTGGGTGCAAACGCAGAGTACATATTCGGGAACCTGTTACAAACACGTTCAACAGAGCTTGTGGATCAAACAAATGCGATCAACTCCAGACTAGAAACAAAAAATACAGTTGGTGGCCTAAGTTATTCTTACGGTACACAGTATAACATTCCTTTGAACAGCAAAACTTCGGTGACACTGGGTTACTCGGGATCTTCAGCATCGTCAATCAACTCGACCAAAAGCTTCGTAGTTACTCAATATTTGAAAGACGCAACAACAGGAGCCGAACTTAGTGCCATGGATACTTTGGTAAATACGCAGAACGAGAAAACGCAATTAAAGCTTCCTTTGTTGCATAGTTTCGGTATCTCGATCCAGAAATACAACAAGTGGCTGATCGGTGCCGACTACAGAATGGGTAAGTGGTCTGATCTCTCCATTGGTGACCAAAATCAGCAGTTACAAGACACTTACGGCTTCTCTGTAGGTGGACAAATAACTCCAGACATAAATTCAATTGGCAGTTACTTTAATCGTGTAGATTATAGACTTGGATTTACGTACGATAAAACCTACGTGCAGTTGAACAACCAGGATATTAAACAAATGGCAATTACATTTGGATTCGGTTTCCCGCTCGCTTCTTCGGCAGCAAGAACCTCGTTCTATAAGATGAACTTCACAACCGAGCTTGGACGTCGGGGTGCACTGACCAACGGATTGCTTCAGGAGAACTACATTAATCTCCACCTTGGGTTTACACTAAACGACAGGTGGTTCAGAAGGTTTAAGTTTGATTAATGAAACGTTTACCGTTACCGGCTTTGTGTGCGCTTTTGGTGCTACAGCTTTGTTTATCTTCCTGCACGGATGATGACTTAAAAAAAGCAGCAACCATCTCCGACAAAACAGTTGCTTTCAATGCAAACCGTACTTACGGCGCTGAGGTTATTTATAGCGATTCAGCCAAAGTTAAGGCAAAGGGCTTCGCGCCTATCCTTGATAAGGTTACCGGTAAAAAAGGGGTGAACTACCAGGAGATGCCGAAAGGGGTAAAGATTGACTTTTTTGATCAGAACCTTCATAGCAGTGGCACCATAACTTCTGATTATGCAATCATGAAGGAAACGGAACAGTTAACGATTTTCAGGAAGCATGTGGTTGTGGTAAATGCAAATCTAACCTTCAATACAGAGGAGCTTGTCTGGAATCAAAACAAAAAAACTTTTAGTTCCCCAAAGGGGATAATCACCAAACCAGACGGTACGGTAATCAATGCAATAAACTTTAAGGCTCCTGAAGATTTCAGTTCTGTTGACTTCGAGAATGCCTACGGAGAGACTTACATAAAAGGGGATTTAGAGCAATAAATTCGCCTTTCTCAAAGCCTTAGTTCCCTAATTTTTAAATACTTATTCTAATGCCATTTAATGTTTTCTTTTTTTGGCAAAAGTTGTATCTTGCGCCCTCTTAAAAAAGTAAAAAAAAGATATTATGGGTTTAATGACATTTTTGCGTAATCGTGCAGGCTACATATTGGTAGGTGCGATCGGTTTTGCAATTG
>JAQBOT010000164.1 GCA_028287885.1 Pedobacter sp. | reverse complement strand
GAAATTGAACTATCGGAAGTGAAACAATTGGATCCAGACATGGAAGTTGGTGACGACTACATTGAGCAGATCACATTGGAAAGCTTTGGCCGCAGGGCTATCCTTGCCGCACGTCAGACTTTAGTTTCTAAAGTTCTTGAGCTTGAAAAAGACGAGATATTCAAGAAATATAAAGATCGCGTTGGTGAGATCGTAACTGGTGAAGTTTATCAGGTATGGAAGAAGGAGACTTTGGTTCTTGATGATGAAGGCAACGAATTGATGATGCCTAAGACGGAGCAAATACCTGCCGATTATTTCAAAAAAGGAGACACTGTACGTGCAGTAATTTCTAAAGTTGATATGGTAAACAGTACACCGAAGATTATTATTTCTAGGATTGCACCTGAGTTCTTACAACGTCTGTTTGAAATTGAGGTTCCTGAGATATTTGATGGCTTAATTACGATTAAGAAAATCGTGAGAGAACCGGGGGAACGTGCTAAGGTTGCTGTAGAGTCTTATGATGACCGTATTGATCCTGTAGGTGCCTGCGTAGGTATGAAAGGATCACGTATACACGTGATCGTGAGGGAATTAAAAAATGAGAACATTGATGTGATCAACTTCACAAACAATGTTTCTTTATATATCCAGCGGGCATTGAGTCCGGCAAAAATCACGTCCATTAAATTGGATGATGAAACCAAACATGCATCTGTGTATTTGAAACCGGATCAAGTTTCTCTAGCAATTGGTAGAGGTGGTCATAACATCAAACTTGCGGGAAAGTTAACCGGTTATGAGATTGATGTGTACCGTGAAGCTGGTGAAGAAGATGAGGATGTGGATATCGAAGAATTCTCAGATGAAATTGATAGCTGGATTATTGATGAATTAAAAGCTATTGGATGTGACACTGCAAAAAGTGTATTGACACTTTCAGTTGATGAATTGGTAAAACGTACCGACCTTGAAGAAGAGACTATAAAAGAAGTTATAAGTATCTTACGGTCAGAATTTGAATAAGCGTTATTTTGTAGATAAATCGTGATTGAAAATACCTTAAGGATATGAAAATCAAAATCATGGATACATGTACGAGTTAAAAAACTAATTACTTGGACATGAAATAAACAAGAATAAACGTTACTTTTGTATTAGAATTAAGAAAAAATAGGATATCAATGTCAGACGACAAACCAATAATTTTATTCAAGGCAGTTAAGGAACTTAACGTGGGAATCGCTACAGCAGTAGATTTTCTCGAGAAGAAGGGCTTTTCTGTGGAGAATAAACCAACTACCAAGCTCTCTCCGGAAATGTACGATTCTTTGTTGAAAGAGTTTCAGGGAGACAAGATCGTGAAAGAAGAGGCTAATCAAATCGTTATTGGGAAAATACGTCGTGATGAGCCTGAGGTAACAGAAAGAGTTGCAGAGGCACCTAGAAAGAATGTCGAGTTTGAAAGCGAAGGAATTCTTGTTAAGAATTTAAATGCGTTTTCACATTCATCAGATAAACCAAAGGAAGAAGTTCATGCTTCTAAACCTAAGGTTGAAGAACCTGCTGCTGCGCCAAAACCTGAGAACAAGGTTGAAGAAGGTACACTACCTGGTGTTAAGATCGTAGGAAAGATCAATTTAAGTGATCTGAATTCGAAAACCAGACCGGTAAAGAGAGATGAGCCTGCTGCAAAGCAAGAAGCTGCTCCAGAGGCAGTACCTACTCCAGTTGCTACTACACCTACACCTACACCTGCACCTGAGCCAGTTCAAGTTGAAGTAACCCCGGTTGCACAAGAAGCTCCTGCTACTCCTGAGAAATCGGAAGTTCCTGCAGTTGAGGAAAAAGCTCCAGAGTTGCCTAAGGCTGAAGTTGTTGAAGAACCAAAACCTGCTGCTCCGGTTGCTGAAACACCAGTAGCCCCACCCGTTGCACCTGAACCTCCTAAGGTTGAGAAATCGGATGAAGTAGAGGTTATCAAAGCAAGATCAGTAAAACTTTCAGGACCAAATATTATTGGAAAGATCGTTTTGCCTGTAACGCCAGACCGCAAGTCTCAGCCTGTAGCCTCATCGGGCGAAAGTGCTGAAGCAAAACGTAAGCGTAAACGTAAAAAGGCGCAAGGATCAGGACCAGTGCAAGGACAAAGCTCGGCACCAACAACTACTGGTGGTACGCAGCATTCTGCACAGCCTACTCCACCAAGACCAGCTGGAGCTCCTAGCTTTACCAACAGGCCTGACTTTAGAAACAACACAAACAATACAGCCAACAGGCCAAACTTTAGAAATGCGAAGCCAGGTACGCCAGGTGGATCTAAAGAAGAACCTACGGAAAAAGAAATACAAGATCAGATTAAAGCTACACTTGCACGTTTAAGCGGTGCTGGTAAATCTGGTAAATTCGCACAACGTGCTAAACTACGCCGTCAAAAGCGTGACGATGTAGCCATGACAGCTGAAGAAGCTGCAATGGAGCAGGAAGCACAATCTAAAGTACTTCAGGTTACAGAATTTGTTACGGCAAATGAACTTGCAAGCATGATGGATGTACCGGTAACCAAAATTATTGGTACCTGTATGAGCCTGGGCATGTTCGTATCTATTAACCAACGTTTGGATGCGGAAACCCTAACAATTGTTGCTGATGAATTTGGTTACGAAATTCAATTCGTTAAACCAGATGATGAGAGTAACAGTATTATTGAGCAAGAAGATAATGCAGAAGAGTTGTTGCCTAGAGCCCCAGTGGTTACAATTATGGGTCACGTCGATCACGGTAAAACATCGCTACTGGATTATATCCGTAAAGCGAATGTGGTAGCTGGTGAAGCGGGTGGTATTACACAGCACATTGGTGCTTACATGGTAACAACACCGACAGGCAAGCAAGTTACTTTCCTGGATACACCGGGTCACGAAGCCTTTACGGCCATGCGTGCTCGTGGTGCCAAGGTAGCGGATATTGCAATTATTGTTGTTGCAGCAGACGATGCAGTGATGCCGCAAACGAAAGAGGCAATCAAGCACGCGCAGGCAGCTGGTGTTCCTTTGGTCTTTGCATTTACTAAGATTGATAAGCCAGGTGCCAATACGGAGAAAATTCGTGAGCAGTTGTCTATGATGAACATACTGGTTGAAGATTGGGGTGGTAAATTCCAGTCGCAAGAGATCTCTGGTAAGAGTGGACTGAATGTCGATCTTTTACTTGAAAAAGTACTCTTGGAAGCTGAGTTACTAGACTTGAAAGCCAATCCAGCGAAACGTGCTACAGGTAGTGTTATTGAGGCAACTCTTGACAAAGGCCGTGGTATTGTAACTACGGTGCTTGTTCAGGCAGGTACGTTAAGAGTTGGAGATCCAATTTTGGCAGGTAGCTACAGTGGTCGTGTTAAAGCGCTATTTAATGAGCGTGGACAAAAGGTTGCTGAAGCAGGTCCTTCCGTACCGGTTCAGGTATTGGGTATGCAAGGTGCTCCTACTGCAGGTGACAAGTTCAATGCAATGGAATCTGAGACCGAGGCGAGAGAGATTGCAAACAAACGTTTACAATTGATGCGCGAACAAGGTTTACGTACACAGAAACACATTACTCTTGATGAGATTGGCCGTCGTTTAGCGATTGGAAACTTTAAAGAACTTAACTTAATTGTTAAAGGTGACGTGGATGGTTCTATTGAGGCACTATCTGACTCACTATTGAAACTTTCAACTGAAGAGATCCAGATCAATATCATCAGCAAGGCTGTAGGTCAGATCTCAGAATCGGATGTATTGCTTGCATCAGCTTCTGACGCGATCATTATAGGTTTCCAAGTTCGTCCTTCATCTGGAGCACGTAAACTAGCTGAAGCTGAGCAAATCGATATCAGACTTTATTCTATCATCTACGATGCGATCAATGAGATCAAAGCGGCGATGGAAGGTATGCTTGCACCGGAATTTGAAGAGAAGATCACTGCGAACGTGGAGATCAGAGATACCTTCAAGATCACGAAAGTGGGTACTATTGCAGGATGTATGGTATTGGATGGTAAGATTACCAGGAACAGTAAGATCCGTATTGTACGTGATGGTGTTGTTGTATACACTGGAGAGCTTGCTTCATTGAAACGTTATAAAGACGATGTGAAAGAAGTTAGTACAGGTTACGAATGCGGATTGAACATCCAAAACTTCAATAACATTGAGGTTGGTGATATCGTTGAAGCTTACGAACAAGTAGAGGTAAAAAGAAAGTTATAATTGATTATACCTCTTAATGGTTTAACATAAATAAAGCCTTATCTATTCAATTAGGTAAGGCTTTTTTTTAGTCATTAATATCAAATGTCAGCGGTGCTCTTTTTTCCAAGGTAGCCTGATGAATTTGATACCCCGAGACTTACGGTAAATGAATGCAAGCCGTTTAAGTGGCCCTTTTTTATAGCCCGGGTATAAAAGTCTTGTGTTCTTTAATAAAATCCGGAACATCGTTGGCGAGTAATACGAGTTTGATATTTCCTGAATTGCGGTTTTCAAACTTCTTAGAAATAACGCATCTTGTGATCTTAGCCCCTTATAGCGCTCAAAATTGTCTACTGCTTCAACA
>JAQBOT010000143.1 GCA_028287885.1 Pedobacter sp. | reverse complement strand
GAAACGGATGCACTGAATGAATTTAGCAACTGCAACCTTTCTGCATGCCGCTTTAATAACTCCTCTGCTTGTTTCTGTTCCGTAATGTCACGCACCTCAATCACCGTTGCTACAGGTACTCCATTTTCAAAAATAGGGCTTGATGCGCAGAGTACCGGAATTGATGTTCCATCCTTTCGAAAAAAGAGGTCCTCGTGTGCGCGCATCTCAGAATTTTGTGGCAAAGCCCGGTCCAAAGCGCAATCTTCCATCGGGTATGCCTGTCCGTCCGGATAGTGATGATGGATGAGGTAATGCAAAGGTTTGCTGCCGATCTCCTCCATGGAGTATCCAAACATAGCTTCCGCAGCGGGGTTAATAAAGGTACAATAACCCTTTTCATTCATCAGGAACAAGGCAGATGTGGCATTGTCCATAATCGTTTTATTCAATTTGTTTTGAGCTTCAAGTGCTCTGTCAGCTTCCTTCTGTGAGCTGATATCAACCACAATACCCTCATAAAAAATATTGTCATCAATTCTTTTTACTCGTGCACGCACCAATACCCAACTTACCTTGTCTGCCTCAAGCTGAACCCGGTATTCCATTTGGTAGGGCTCGTTCTTGTGGATTTGGTTTTCTCGCAAACGATTCGCCTTCTCCAGGTCCTCTGCAAAAATGTTTTTCAGGAAGTTGTCGAGTGGTATTCCGGCGGCATTATATTCCAGGCCATACATGCTGCTTAGTGTTCGATCGGCGTAAACGATCTTCGAATTGTAATCCAGGTAGTACGTTCCAACAAGCCCGAAAGCGTGTTCATCTTCCAGTTGTTGAATGCGCAGCAACTGCCAGCTCGTTGGTTTCCCGAGCGACGAGGTAGAATTATTCAAGTTGATAGAATTTCTAAAACGCCAAATATAATGGATTTAAGCATATAACTATTAGGTATAAATCCTGTATTTTAGTCCATTAAAAATACCGCATTAAGAAACAGTTTCTTTCCGTTTTCCCAAAAGGAACGGAAAAGGATGTCTGTTGCGAAGTACAGGATCGTACCTTTTCCATAAGGCTGAACGCCAAAGATCAGCCCGGAATCCAGTCGCTTCTGTACCGACTTTGCCGCTATTCCCGACATATAAGAACCGGTTTTCAATATACCGACGTTATAACTACCTTCCTTCAATGGCTCGTAAAGAACCGTGTCCGCCTTTATGGTATAGAAGTACTTCCCTAAACCAAAAGAGAGGGGATGACTGGCGTCCAAACTTACCTTGTAGATGGCTCCAGGAATACTTTCTGAGAAATCAGGATTGAATTTGCTGCTGTAGGGCAGCGCTTTCTTATCGACTTTCACATAGACTTTCTTATTGATCTCAAAAGGCTTTTTACCTGCGACAGCTTCCACAGCACCCTCCATCAAAATCACCTTTCCTCCAAGCTTAACCCAGCTATCCAGTTTTTCGTTCAGGTCCAAAGGATACTTTCCATTTGGCAGAATCAGTACATTCGTCTTATTGATGTCCAAGTTATTAAGCTCCTCCATGCCAATCATCTTTACAGGGTAGTCCAGTTCTTGTTCAAAGAAGTGCCAGATCTCGCCTACGGAAGCTGCATAGGTATCTGGGCCAGATACAACAGCAATCTGCCGTTTTTTTAAGAGTTCATAGTCAGGAGAACCAAGGTCTTTCCCTTTCTCCACAAAGCCACTTGAAACCGTTTGCAAATGGATGTTCAGTTTGTGTTGCAAGCTGTCCATTAAGACATCCAAATTCTTTGCATTGCGTTCATTATCTATTCGGTAAAGCAGTAGGCTACCTTGAGGGTAGCTTTGACCATCTGCCTGGAAAGACTGCCCAGCAATTCGTACGCTTAAACCCACATTTTGAAGCTTGATCAAATTCTTTACATCCTCCATAGAGTTGCCCCCCAGAATCCAGGCATATGGATGCTTTGCGTCGGTCCCTGTAGTAGCTTTTTGTTCCTGATCCGGATTTTTGCCATAGATAGACTGTTTGGTTGCATAGGTCTGTAACCCATAGGCATAGGGAATCGCCCAGGCCGTGATGTCATAGGTGTCTGAATCCCGAATAGAAGTTTGTGGCTCAAACAATACGTTCGCCAAAACCGCAGCTGGTTGATGTAAATTGACGATTAAATCGTTTCGTTGGATCTTGTAGGCTACCTGATTCTTACTTTCAAAATCAAAGCCGCTCAAGGTTTTATCGGCACCATACGCGTAGCTGATTCCATTTTTGTTAAGCAATTCCGCAAGCTTGCCAATTTTCCCTGTTCCATCCGCCTTAACCACATAAGTCTGGTATGGTCCCGGAATAGTCTTTTTGGAGTTCAAAAAGTAGTTCTTAAATTCGCTTACCAGCTTGTCGGCATTTCCAGACACGACTTCAAGTGTAGACATGGCATTGCTAAAATGGTGGTCAATCCGGTCTTTCAATCGCAGCGTGTCTCCATCTTTGGTAACCACAGCCAGTCCGGCACCAATGCCACCTTGTTCATAGGTCATGCCGATTGCGCCATTGTACAGGGGATAGGTGTCGCCGTAGGATGGATAGAGCAGGTCGAACCGTTCTTTTGTAAAATATTTCCAGCCTTTTTCATCAAAATACTTTGCATTGTTCTTGCCAACGGTTACCTGAAAAGCTTTTTGCCAGGCGGTGATATCCTGGTGAACCGGTTCTGCGGCCGGGGCGAAATAGTAAGGGATATTGTAATTCTGCTCATGGAAATCAACATGAACCTCAGGCATCCATTGGCGGTATAAGGCAAGCCTTTGCTGCGTTTCCACTTGTGTCTGCCAGGCCCAATCCCTGTTCAGGTCAAAGTAATAGTGGTTCACCCGGCCATATGGCCAGGGCTCCCGGTGTTCCCGTGCATCCGGACTTGCATCCGGCTTGATCCCGCTTACCGCATTAAAGTACTGCACGTAGCGCTCCCTTCCGTCTGGGTTTAAACAAGGATCCAGGATCACGACTGTATTCTGCAGGTATTGTTTGATGGCGTTTGTTTGGTTCTGGCTCAATGTAAACAGCGTTTTCATCGCCGTCTCCGATGAGCTTGCTTCATTTCCATGCACGTTATAACTCATCCAAAGCACCGCTGGCTGGTCCTTCAGTTTAGCTTGTTGTCCTTTACTCAAAGCCAAATTACTTTCTCTAATCTCTTCCAGGCGGTTCATGTTCCCAGCAGCAGACAGAACAACCGCCAGCAATTCACGTCCTTCATAGGTTTTGCCGTAGCTGATCAGTTT
>JAQBOT010000112.1 GCA_028287885.1 Pedobacter sp. | reverse complement strand
TCGAGTCCCTTCATCCGCACTAAAGAATTCCCCCGTTGTATTTCGGGGGAATTTTTTTATTTAAGAAATTGTAAATATTGATTCAGAAAAAATGAACATTACACAGGAAAGAATAGACGATCTAAATGCAATTGTAAAAATTAAGATTGCACCTGATGATTATACTGAAAAGGTTGACAAATCAATAAAAGAACAAGCGAAGAAAGCGAACCTTCCAGGTTTCCGTAAGGGAATGGTTCCTGTAGCGCACATAAAAAAGATGTATGGTAGAAGCATCTTAGTTGAACTAATAAACAATCTACTAAGTGAAACGTTGAATTCCTACCTAACGGAAAACAAAGTTGAAATTCTAGGCCAACCATTACCAGTAATGGATGATTCAAAACAATTCAAATGGGATAACACAGACGAATTTGAGTTTGATTATGAATTAGGCTTGGCTCCAGCAATCGATGTAAATATCAACAGTGAACATGTCTTCACAGAATATGTTGTTAAGGCTGATGAAGAAACCCTGGCTTCCCGCATAAAGAATATTCGCAAAAGTTATGGCAAAATGACAAATCCGGAAGTTTCGGCAGATGATGATGTCCTTTATGCCGAATTAATTGAACTTTCTTCTGATGGTTCAGTTATTGAAGGTGGCATACAAAATACTGGTTCAATTCGTTTAGATCAAGTTACAGAAGAAAGCGTAAAGAAATCGCTTATAGGTCTAAAGAAAGATGATGTATTCCAACTGGATTTGCAAAAAGCTTTCAATGGCAATGAAACATTGATTGCTAAGCTTCTAAACATTACCGACGAGCAAGCAAAAGAATTGCAATCAAGCTTTCAGGTAACAGTAAAGAATGTAAATCGTTTAGAAGAGTCGGATTTGAACCAGGAGTTCTTTGATAAAATCTTTGGAGAGGGTGTTGTTACAGATGAGGCTGGCTTTACTGCTAAAATCACCGAAGAAGTTGAAGGTATGTTTAAACAAGATGCTGACCGCAAATTGCAAAACGACATATACACCAAACTTATTGAAAGTATAAACATCGAACTTCCTGATGAGTTTCTACGTAAATGGCTTAAAGCTACAAACGAGAAACTGACGGAGGAAGAATTGGCTGAAGGATATGACGACTTTGCTAAGAACCTGAAATGGACGTTGATTGAAAACAAGATCATTAAGGACAATAACATCGAGATAAAATACGAAGATGTGTTTGCTACGGCTAAGGAACGTTTAGACGCTCAATTTAGAATGTACAGCCCGGCGCCAATGCCCGAAGATCAACTTGGACAGTATACAGCTACTTTCTTAAAAGAGAAAGATAACGCAAACCGCATTTTTGATGAGGTAAAAGCATTAAAGGTATTTGAATACATCAAGTCTGTTGCTACATTAAATGCAGAGGAAATAGCTTACAATAAATTTATCGAATTGGCTTAACTAGAACAACTCGTTAACATATTCATTAGATAAAAGTAAGGCGGCCTTTTTTGAGGCCGCCTTACTTTTATACTAACTTTCAGATTTTACATTATCACAATTAATTACCAATTTAGTACAATCACAATTGGTGCATAAAACCAAAAACCATACAGATGAAAATAGACAAAGACGAATTTAGAAAGTACGCAGTTAAACATCACCGTATTAACGGCTTAAACGTAGATCGCTTTATTGGCCAAACCAATAATTCTCCAAAAAGTATGACACCATACATCATTGAAGAACGCCAACTAAATGTCGCGCAAATGGATGTTTTTTCACGTTTAATGATGGATAGAATTATCTTTTTAGGGGATGCTATCCATGATGGAAATGCAAATATTATCCAGGCCCAGTTGTTGTTCTTACAATCCACTGATAATAACAGGGACATTCAAATTTATATTAACTCTCCAGGTGGCTCTGTTTATGCCGGTTTAGGCATATACGACACAATGCAATACATCGGTCCTGACGTTGCTACGATTTGCACAGGTATGGCTGCCTCTATGGGCGCTGTTTTGTTGGTTGCAGGTGCTAAAGGTAAACGTGCTGCACTTCCACACTCCAGGGTAATGATTCACCAGCCATCGGGCGGTGCACAAGGGGTAGCATCTGATATGGAAATTAACCTAAGAGAGATGTTGAAGTTAAAAAAAGAGCTTTATGATATCATTTCGAATCATTCGGGCCAAACGTACGAATGGGTGGAGAAGGCTTCAGATCGTGATTACTGGATGAAGTCTGATGAGGCAAAAAGTTTTGGAATGATTGATGAGGTGTTAACAGCACACAACAAATAATAATAATGGCTAAACAAATAAAAGAATCCCGCTGCTCATTTTGTGGTTCAAGTAAGCAAGATACACTCATGCTTATTGAGGGGCTGGATGCGTACATATGCGACAAATGCGTCGTCCAGGCGAATCAGCTTGTCCTGCAAGAGTTCGGAAATTCAAAAACCAAGAATGTAGAAGCTTCGTTGAAGTTGTTAAAGCCTTTGGAAATAAAGCAACACATTGACCAGTATGTAATTGGTCAGGACGACGCTAAAAAGGTTCTTTCTGTAGCGGTTTATAATCATTACAAAAGGTTAAGCCAAAAGGTGAATAAAGAAGACGAAGTTGAGATTGAAAAGTCAAATATTATGCTTGTTGGTGAAACAGGGACTGGCAAAACCCTGTTGGCAAAGACCATAGCGAAAATCCTACATGTTCCATTCTGCATTTGCGACGCTACAGTTCTTACTGAGGCGGGTTATGTGGGTGAAGATGTGGAAAGTATACTTACCCGTTTACTGCAAGCTGCAGATTATGATGTTGCATCCGCCGAACGCGGAATCGTTTATATTGATGAAGTAGATAAGGTTGCGCGTAAAAGCGACAATCCTTCAATTACAAGGGATGTTTCGGGCGAAGGTGTACAACAAGCGCTTTTAAAGATTCTTGAAGGTACGGTTGTGAATGTGCCGCCTCAGGGGGGAAGAAAACACCCTGATCAAAAGATGATCCCAGTAAACACCAACAATATACTTTTTATTTGCGGAGGTGCGTTTGACGGAATTGAACGGAAAATTGCCAATAGATTAAGAACTCAGGCAGTTGGTTATAAAGTTAAAAAGGACGATACAGAGCTTGATTTGGACAATCTATATAAATATATTACTCCTCAAGATCTTAAATCCTTCGGCTTAATTCCTGAATTAATCGGACGGGTACCTGTGCTTACGCATTTGAATCCATTAGATAAACAGGCATTAAGAAACATCCTTACTGAACCTAAGAACTCTTTGCTGCGTCAATATGTGAAGCTGTTTGAATATGAAGGCGTAAAGCTCGAATTCAATAACGATGTACTGGATTTCATTGTTGATAAAGCAATGGAATACAAATTGGGGGCCAGAGGACTGCGGTCCATCTGTGAAGCGATCATGCTTGACGCGATGTTTGACATTCCCTCCGACCAAACGGTCAAGGAACTCAATATTTCCCTTGACTATGCCGTGGAGAAATTCGAAAAGGCCGATTTTAAAAAGCTAAAAGCAGCTTAATACTTAAATCCCCGGTTAACACACCGGGGATTTTTTTTAACTTGTTTTTTGCAATAAGTAGACTTGTTTTTTGCAACGCTATTAAATTGTTTTTGCAATGAGATTAACTTGACTCTCACACTGCAGTCAACTTGTTTTTCGCAATTGTTAACTTGTCTATTGCAATAAGGTTAACTGGTCTTCTCAGAAAGATTAAACTGTGTTTAGCAATAAAAATAACTTGTTTAGTGCATTAAGATTAACTTGTTTTTTAGTACCAAGAATAGAAATAGAGCATACTATGAATGAAGAAATAGACGTAAAGAAAATTGCCGGTAAAACCCCTAAGGCAAAGAAGTTAAAAGAGGTAAACTCTCCCGTGAAATCGGGATTAAAATCTAAAGAGGAGATTGTTAAAAACTGGCTACCTAGATATACCGGGCGTCCACTTGAAGACTTTAGCAAGTATATCCTGCTGACAAACTTCAGCAAATACTTGCAAATGTTCTCAGAGTGGAACGATGATGCTCCAATCATGGGTATTGACAAGCCGATGCAGAGCGTTACTGCCAATGGCATAACCATTATCAACTTTGGAATGGGAAGTCCGCTTGCCGCAACCATGATGGACTTATTAAGCGCGGTGTCACCAAAAGCAGTCTTGTTCCTTGGTAAGTGCGGTGGACTAAAGAAGAAAAATCAGCTTGGCGATTTAATCCTGCCAATCGCAGCCATACGGGGCGAAGGTACCTCAAATGACTACCTGCCGGCAGAAGTGCCTGCACTGCCATCATTTGCTCTCCAAAAAGCAATCTCAACAACAATAAGGGATCACTCCAGGGATTATTGGACAGGCACATGCTATACAACAA
>JAQBOT010000102.1 GCA_028287885.1 Pedobacter sp. | reverse complement strand
AAGTCGAATACACAGGTAAACCAATAAGGTTTTACCTGTGTACAGACTGCACTCACCTCCCATAAATTCAATCATGTTCAAACATACATTCATACAAAAATCCTCCATCGCAATTCTGATGGTCGTTACTAGCTGCGCAACTGTGCAAGCCCAAACTCAACAACCAACCTGGTGGTTTGGTGTATCCGGAGCAGCAAATATCAGCTCATATACTGGAACTACACAAACGTTAAATAATTCCATGATGGGACCTGCAGCTTTCCACAAAGGAAACGGCGTACGTCCATTTGGGTCATTATTAACTGAATACCGTCCGGCAGGTGCCTGGGGTGCCATGCTTAACGTTGGCTTTGATGGCCGAGGTGGACGTTTTGACAACGTAATCGCGCCATGTAACTGTGAGGCAACATTAAAAACCAATACAAGTTATTTGACCGTTGAGCCAAGTTTGCGTGTAGGATTATTTTCAAGCAACCTGTTTATCTTTGCTGGTCCACGTGTAGCTTTTAACCTGCAAAAGGATTTCGCCTATACTCAGGAGAAACAACCCAATACGGATGGCGAGATTAGCGACATGCGCAAAACAATTCTTTCAGGACAGGCCGGTATCGGTTACGATATTCCAGTATCAGCTCCGAATAGCACTACAAAAGTTTCCATATCCCCATTTGTTTCTTACCACCCTTATTTTGGTCAGGATCCAAGAACAATTGAAAGCTGGTCTGTCTCTACTGTTAGAGCAGGTGTAGCGCTGAAGTTTGGAAAAGCAAACAAAGCAGCAACGGAAAGTACTGTTGCAACAACTCCGGTAGGTGATGTAGAATTTACTATCCGCGAGCCGAAGTCTATACAAGTTAAACGTGTTGTTTCTGAGACATTGCCATTACGTAGTTCTGTATTCTTTGACGAAGGTTCTAATGTTATCCCGGCACGTTACGTATCACTTTCAAGTGCAGCAGCAGCTGACTTCAAAGAGCAGCAATTACAGCCTGAGCAAGTGCAACCCATTGCGGGCCGTTCTGCAAGACAACTTAATGTATACCATAATATTTTAAACATCCTGGGCGATCGTTTACGTGCAAACCCATCTTCAAACATCATGTTAAGAGGTGCCTCTAATCATGGTGCTGCAGAAGGTCAAGTACTTGCCCAGAACGTGAAGGATTACCTGGTAAATACTTTTGCTATCAATGCTTCTAGAATTCAGATTGCAGGTAGTAATAAACCGGCACTTCCATCAGAACAGCCAGGTGGCAGAAAAGAACTTGCCTTACTTCGCGAAGGTGACCGTCGTGTAGATATCGCAAGTAGTTCTCCAGAATTATTGATGCAAGTTGGTGGTGAGATGATGAAGCCAGTTCAATTTACGAACACCATGCAGGATCTATCCGATAGCCAAGTTGCATTTAATGTAAAAGGTGCGGAAAAGCAACTAAAATCATGGAGTCTAGATCTTACAGACGATCAAGGTAAGGTTCAGCATTATGGACCATTTACTAAAGAACAAGGAACTGTAAACGGAAATACCATTCTTAATGAGCGTGCTGAAGGAACATATAAAGTGGTAATGACAGGTCAGTCTTTAAATGGTTTGCCGGTCACGAAACAAGGAACGGTTCATCTGGTTAAGCAGACAGAAGCTATTCAGAAAAGCTTACGTTATAGCATCCTGTTCGATTTCAATCAAGCGAATGCAATACCAGCTTACACAAAATTCCTAACTGACGTTGTTGCACCGTTAATTTCTAATGGATCAACCGTGATCATACATGGACATACGGATATCATCGGAAACGACACATATAATCAGAAACTATCTGAAAGCCGTGCACAGGAAACTCAAAGAATTCTACAAGCTGCTCTTGCTAAGCAAGGTGGAGATGTGAAATTCCAAACCATTGGAAATGGTGAGGATGTTGCCTATGCACCATTCGAAAACACGCTTCCAGAAGAAAGATTCTATAACAGAACTGTTATTATTGATATCGATCCAGCTCAATAGTAAGAAAAAGCATCTAAATAGAAACGCCGCTTCAGCAATCTGAAGCGGCGTTTTCTGTTATTCGGATTTGTGCAAGTCACATTTTAAACCATCTTCCGTCATGGTCCAGACCTTGACATCTTGATCGTCGTCTGTTTCCCCCTCGCATGACCAGGATCCGTATCGCTGCAAGTAACGATCGAAGTCGCGGTGCAGCAACAGCTTTACACCTACTGGCACTTTCAAAATAAGCTCTACAGACTGGCCGCGCCAATTGGTGTTTTTAGTTAATTGTAACTGCGGACTAAAGTTTAGCACCGAGTCTTGCTGCGAAAAGCCGTAGTGTATGTTTTGAGCATACTGTAAGGCGTTTTCAAAAGTCTTTCCCTGAGCGCTGAAGTTCTGTGCCAAGGTGACTTTGCCGTTGTCGCTTTTCTCAATGCTCAAACTTACATTCCTTGGCATGGTAAAGGGGCCATCTTCATCATTCAGGATCACCCTGCCACGGTAGTTTGACGAACTGATCCGGTAACGCACACTATCTTCCTTGCTAAAAAACCGCGTGCGATTGATTAGGAGGTTATAGGTGCCATAAGGCTTCAAATCTTTAACGTCGGTAAACTCTGCACGTTCCTTGAACTCTGATGATACTTTGGTGATGTAAAAGATGCTTGTCATTACCCCTGCAAGCCATACAATTAGTAAAGCAAAGGAAACCGTCCTGTTAATCGCCCTGGTGTTAAACAATACGCGGATAGAAAATAAAATCAAAGCAATTAGAGGAACAGCAAATGCCACAAAGACTGCCAAGATCATTGTGGGCAGATAATCAGTGTTTACGATGTTAAATGGAAAGTAGTCGTTTGGGTTCGCATCCGAAAAACCGAGTACCATCGCAAGCGAAATGCACAAGCCAAGCAGACAGAAACAACCGAAGAGAATGATTAAACCCGCAATTATTTTCAGGAACAATTTACCTACTTTCCCTAATACACGACCAATCGCGTCGACCACCTCGGCAATGAATCCAGTTGAGCGTTTAATCAGTTGGTTACCGGCAAGCTCCTCTTCAAAGTTTCGAATAAAACCTTGCAGGTTAACTGCCTCCCCTTTCATGTACATTTTTTCTGAACGGCTTACTGCCCTTGGAATGATCATCCACATGATCAGATAGGCGAGAATCCCCGAACCTCCAATAAAGAAAGAGATTAATGCAATGACACGAATCCAGCGTACATCTATTTCCAGGTAATGACTAAAGCCTGCACATACACCAGCCACAATCCCCTCATCGGTATCACGGTATAGTTTTTTCACGCCTTCATGACTTGGCGGAACGGTGCTGTCGGCTTCTTCATCAACTTCTTCAAATTGTTTAACGGTTCCCATTTGGGCGATCACCTGAGCAACATCCTGAAGTTCGACTACTTGTCGCTGTTGCTGAAAAAGGATTTCTCTAAACATTTCGGCAATCCGGTTTTCAATGTCTGTCACAATTTCGTAATGATCAGCGCTGGTCGCAAAGTGCGCTTTCACTTCATTCAGATATGCAGTTAACATTTCATAAGCCTCTTCTTCAATATGGATAATTGAGTTGCCTATATTAATATTGAGGGTCTTTTTCATTGTTTGATTTGTTTAGAAGTTTCTATTGCGTAGGACAGTTCCATCCAGGTTACATCCAGTCTATTTACCATGTCCCGACCTTGTTCAGTCAGCAGATAATACTTTCTCGGGGGTCCGGATGTAGATTCTACCCAGTTGTAGCTGAGTAGGCCATTGTTTTTTAGTCGGGTAAGCAAGGGGTATAGTGTACCCTCCACCACCAGTAATTTTGCCTTTTTTAGTTCTGCGATAATATCGGAGGCGTAGATCTCGCCTTTGGATATAATAAGCAGCACACAATATTCCAGTATGCCCTTCCGCATTTGCGTTTGCGTATTTTCTGCTATCATGATTTAAAGATACGGGTTAAAAAAGGTAATATGCAATACATAGTACTAAATATTTCTGATGTTTATTTGAAACCTACTGATATTGAGTTCATTATTTTAATTCTACAAACCGAGTCGTATTAATAAGACTATATTTTTACTTTTGCAGGCTAATTTGTGCGGGTATGCTAAAGAAATCGATTGCTCAAATCCAGCTGGAGGCTAATGAAAATACGGAACGTTCTTTAAAGAGGTCGCTTGGGCCATTTAATCTTATTTTAATTGGAGTTGGCCTTACATTAGGTGCCGGTTTATTTTCCATAACTGGACTGGCTGCAGCAACGTATGCGGGACCTGCGGTAACGATCTCCTTTTTCATTGCGGCGCTGGGTTGCGGCTTTGCCGCCTTATGTTATGCTGAGTTTGCTTCTATGATACCCGTAGCAGGAAGCGCCTACACCTACTCCTATGCAACCATGGGCGAACTCTTCGCCTGGATCATCGGCTGGGATCTTGTGCTGGAATACTCTGTGGGCTGTGCGACGGTAGCCATCAGCTGGTCTCAATACCTTACGAAATTCCTTTCGTCCTTTAACATTTACCTTCCTGCACAGCTTACCATGTCGCCTTTTGAAACGGCCAAATTGAGTAATGGAACAATTGTGAATGGCTGGATCAATATTCCGGCTGCACTAATCGTCGTACTTATGACCCTCATCATCATTCGTGGCGCCAAAGGATCAGCAATCGTAAACGGAATTATCGTGTTTTTAAAAGTTGGGGTTGTGGTTGTCTTCATCGCCCTTGGCTGGAAATATATCGATCCCGCCAATTACAAGCCTTATATACCACAAAACACCGGTGAGTTTGGGCATTTTGGCTGGTCAGGTATCCTACGTGGCGCAGCACTCGTGTTCTTTGTATTTATCGGCTTTGATGCCGTAGCCGCATCTGCACAGGAGACCAAAAAGCCAGCGCGCGATCTGCCCATTGGAATTTTGGGTTCACTTCTAGTTTGTACCGTATTGTTCGGCATCTTCGCACATGTATTAACCGGCCTAGCGAATTATAAAGAGTTCGCAAACAGTGGAGCACCTGTAGCCATCGCCCTGCAAAACACGCCCATAAATTGGATTAGTCAGGCTGTGATCCTTGCGATCTTGGTTGGGTACACTTCCGTCATATTAATTGACCTGATGGCACAATCCCGCATGTTTTATTCGATTAGCAGGGACGGACTATTGCCAAAAGTATTTTCGGAGGTACACCCGAAGTTCAAGACACCCTATAAATCAAATATATTGCTCTGTGCTTTTATTGCTG
>JAQBOT010000101.1 GCA_028287885.1 Pedobacter sp. | reverse complement strand
TTTCCCTGATCAACGCAATGTAAATCACCCAAACGGTCCGAAATCTGCTTCGCATGCATTTCTGTTTTATTTAATCTTCCACTCCAGAAAGGTATCAAAGAACAATGTGCAGAGCCTGTCACGGGATCTTCCAGGATCTGTGCCTGAGGGGTAAAAAACCGCGAAACAAAATCACAATCGTCACCTTTGGAAGTAACAATCACCCCACCGGTCTCCAAGTTGATTTCATCGAATACCTGCCGGTTTATCCTAAGATCCTTGATGTGCTGTTCATTTTCATAGACCAAAACATAATCCCTCGACTTTAATACTTCAGTTGGCAAAAGATTTAATGCATTCTTGATGCTATCAGGCAATGTAGCCCTAAGCGGCTTTCTCGATGGGAAGTCAAGGGTATATCGATCCTTATCAACCCGCACCGTAAGTTCACCGCTCAGTGTTCTAAAAAGAATGGTTTCTTTCCCATAATTCAAGATGGTAGTTAGAACATGTGCAGTAGCCAAGGTTGCGTGTCCGCAAAGGTCCATTTCTACCTCTGGCGTAAACCAGCGCAAGTGTATGTGGTCGTCATGGATAATAAAAAAGGCAGTCTCCGCCACAGCATTTTCTCTGGTGATCTTAAACAGTAGCTCATCGGGAAGCCATTCTTCCAAAGGAACAACACAAGCAGGATTTCCTCCAAACAACTTATTTGTAAATGCATCAATCTGATATAGTTCAAGCTTCATAATCAAGGAACGTGGTTTAGTGTAATTAAAGATAGCCAATCGCAGGAGATTTCCTCTAAATTTGCGGAATGAGTAATGGCGAGCAATCAACTTCTATTTTTGATAAGATTTTATCCTTTATTGATTACACCAATCAGAACATCTTCCTTACCGGTAAAGCTGGGACTGGAAAAACCACCTTGCTTAGAAAAATCAACGAACAAGCAAAGAAAAAGATGGTTATTGTAGCACCGACGGGCGTCGCCGCGATGAATGCAAAGGGTACCACCATCAATTCCTTCTTTCAACTGCCCCCAGGTTCATTCTTCCCTGGAGAAATCAGCCTGGAGAACCTACAGTCTGGTTTTTTATCTATAGAATCTGTTGTCGCCAACCAAAGTTACAGCCGGGACAAACTTATTTTATTCAGTCAATTGCAATTGCTTGTCATTGATGAGATCTCCATGGTACGCTGTGATCTTTTAGATATGATCGATGCGATTCTCCGCTCGGTAAGAAACAATCAAATGCCTTTCGGCGGTGTTCAGCTGCTTCTTATCGGAGACTTATACCAATTGCCACCTGTGGCCAAACGTGAAGACTGGGCATTTTTAAATAAAGTGTACCCTTCGCCGTACTTTTTTGATTCGTATGTCATTCGCAGGAATCCCCTATTGCAAATTGAATTAACTAAGGTGTTTCGGCAAACTGAACCAGAATTCATAAAAATCTTAAACGACATACGAAACAATCAAATTCTTGAAAGCGGACTAGAGCTCCTAAACAAGCGATACCTGCCAGAATTTACCGCCACTGAAGGAATAGACCCGATCATCATCACTTCGCATAACGCAGAAGCAAATGCCATAAATAAAGCAAAACTTGAAGAGCTACCCGGTACAGAATTTACGTTTGAAGGCGAGATAAGCGGCGACTTTCGTGAGCTGGGACTTCAGGCAGAACAAACGTTGAAACTGAAGGTCGGTGCACAAGTCATGTTTATAAAGAATGACACCGGCGAGAACCGCAGATATTTTAATGGAAAAATTGGTAAGGTGCAGTCGATCATTGAGGGACTTATTTACATCTCTTTTCCTGATGAGCCAGAACTTTTGCTTGAGAAAAGTAGCTGGCAAGCATTTGAATACAAGTCAGATCCTCAACAAGCGATCGTACAGCAACAGGTAGGTGAATTCTCGCAATATCCGATAAAACTTGCCTGGGCAGTGACAATCCACAAAAGCCAGGGCTTGACATTTGACTCCGCGATTATTGATGCAGGAAAATCCTTCATTTCTGGACAAGTGTACGTAGCACTCAGTCGGGTAAGAACCCTCGAAGGACTCATATTAAAGTCCCGTATTGGTACAGAAAGCTTAAGGTCCAATCCAGAAGTGCTGAAGTACATGAAACCGATCGCCGAAATGGAAATGGATGCAATTTTGCTGAAAGAACAAGAGAAATACATCATTCAGCTTATTCTGAACCATTTTTCTTTTACCACCGTTATCAATGAAATTGATAACATTACATCGAATGCTGATATTGTCAAAGGGCAATTACCGGAATTTAAGTCATTGATGGCGCAGGTAAGAACTTCTGCCATGGAGTTGATCTCCCTGGCAGAAAGATTTAAGATGCAGGTTCGACAGATTGTAGGCACAAGCGGATTTGCAGCCCAGCAGCAAATGCAAGAAAGAATTGAGTCAGCAGCTGTTTATTTCAAAAAGGAACTAACACTACAGTTGGTCAATCCAATCAACAAAAATATACGGATTAAACCGAAGAATAAGATCCAACAACAAACGCAACATATGCTCCAGAAGCTAAGGCAGGTCATTGAAGGGCCAATGGCTGCTATGCAATATTCTTCAACACTTTTGAAAGAACCGATAAAGAATGAGGATTACATATTATGGATCAAAAAACAGCAGGTTGAGCAAGATGTAAAGCCCGAGTCAAACCCGGGTAATCAGTCATTGAACGCTTTACAACTATTTTAGGGTATGCTGCAGCTGTTAACTTTTGTTAATTTGGCTTTAGGCAGGCAGCAGGGAATAATTTATGTAGGCTCCAAACCGTTACAGCTTGATTGGGTTTATAAAACAAAAATTTTCAACAACAATGAAAAACCATTACACCGCAATAATAAATAAAATACCAACATACATAACCAATTTTCTACTATCGATTATACTGCTTGCCGCAATTCATACGGATAGCTTTGCGCAATTTCCAATTGGCGACACAAGCAAAAACAAGGCAAAAGATGAGAAGGTCTGGCCACCTGACTCACTGGGACGGCGCAGTCCGCGTGGTACAGTTGAAGGTTTCCTTAATGCCGTTGCAGCCCGGGACTACGACAATGCTGCGTTGTATTTGAGACTAGATCCAAAACTTAAAAAGAAACCAAATCGTGTAAAGCTTGCCCAGGCCCTGCAAACCTTGCTAGATGCGGAAGGTAACCTCTACCCTTACTCCTGGATCAGCAATCAGCCAAATGGCATGACCGATGATAAGCTGGGGGCCAATCTCGACCGCGTTGGGATAGCTACGGTAAATGGAGAACCCTTTGATCTCCTCCTGGAAAGTACTGTTGGGCCCGATGGAGGGCCGATCTGGCTCTTCTCATCTGAAACCATTGGACGTATTCCGGTTGACACGACTAAGATCGCTGAGCAGACCTTCGTAGAAAAGGCCTCTCCTGAGTTTCTCGAAAAACATTACTGGGGCGGTGTGCCTATCGCACACTGGATGGCTATGGTTGTTATTGCTATTGTTGCTTATGCTGCAGCATTCATTATCATCGCCATCATTGTGCACATTATGCCTTTGGTATGGAAAAGAGCAAGAAACGAGTCCACTGCAGGCATTATCCAGTCCTTTGTGCTTCCAATACGCCTATACCTTGCTGTGTGGCTTTTTGTGGTTGGCAGCCGGGAGGCAGGAATTTCCATTATTGTGCGTCAGCGGCTGAACGATGTTACGGTTATCGTCGGATTGGTAGCCATCCTCCTGCTGCTTTGGCAGCTGCTGGATTTCATTTCCACGTTGATCGAAAAGCAAATGGCGCACCACGGAAACCATTCCGGCATATCAGCCGTCCTGTTCTTACGACGCGCCGCAAAGGTGGCCTTGGTTGTGCTTGGAATAATCTTCATACTGAGTACATTCGGCGTGAATGTAACAACCTGGCTTGCAGCACTCGGGATTGGAGGTATTGCCTTGGCCCTTGGTACACAGAAGACCGTAGAAAACTTTGTTGGGAGTGTAACACTCATTGCCGATCATCCGATACGAGTAGGCGATTTTTGCAAGGCCGGCGATGTGACTGGGACTGTTGAACAAATTGGAATGCGAACCACCCGCATCCGCACTGGAGACCGAACGATCATCAGTATTCCAAATGGTGATTTTTCTTCCATGAAGATTGAGAATTTCGCACCTAGAGACCGCTTTCTGTTTGACCCCGTGTTGAACCTACGTTTTGAGACTACGCCAGAACAGATCAGGTACCTATTAGTTGAATTACGCGCTATTCTATATGCACATCCAAAAGTAAGCCCAGATCCTGCCCGGATCCGGTTTATTGGCATGACTGCCGATGCATTGAAGCTTGAGGTTTATGCCTACATCGATACGACTAGCAATGATGAGTTCCTTGAAGTACAGGAAGATTTGCTGTTGCGATTTATGGAGGTGGTAAACGCAAGTGGCAGCGGCTTCGCCTTCCCTTCTCAAACCTTATATTTTGCAAAAGATCCAGGTGTCTCGAAAGAAAAGGCAACAGAGATCGAAGCCAAGGTTCAAGAATGGCGAGATGCCGGAGAAATTCAGCTACCAAAATTCTCTGAACAGAGGATTTCGGAACTTCGGAATACCATCCCTTATCCTCCTACCGGATCCAATCCAAATTTAGCCCAAACCTAACTTGGCAAGTAAGTATACTGTAGTATAAATACGCGTTTTTACAATAGTTTAATGGGGAAATAATTTATTGGTATCTTTTGATCATCAATTCATTACCCTATTTACCTATGAAAAAAATCAAACTACTGACAGCGGTATTTGCCGTTGCCCTCAGCCTTATTATGGGCTGTAAAAAAGAATCGACAAAAGAGAACTTGGATGCCAATGGATCTTTGTCTAAAGCACAATCCAGTACCGCGACTCAACTTTCGCCCGCGGGGCAACAGAAACTAAAGAGCCTGCTTGCAGCCATGCCCGCCAGATTGAAGGATAAGCTGAAACAAAATTCCAAGCTTGTTCTACAAACGCATCCGGAATACCTGGAGTATGTGCGTAAAGCGATAGATCCTTCAGCTGTGACTTGCAATGACAACACCTTAACAAACCAGTGGCTTGACGGGCAGTTATCAGACTGGAACAGAGAGATTATCGATGTAGTACTTGGCACCGAAATGCTAGATCTGCCAACATATGATGCCTTAGTCTTTGAAAACAGCTCAGCAAATCAAACCTTTGGCGTTAATGGTGAATATACCCAGCGTTTAACAAAGACGTTTAAGGACTTAAAACGGTTCTGGAACATACAGTCTGACCAAATTGTACTTGCCGCAATGCACGGAAGTATGCTGGCTGACAGAAATAAGGTGATCAGAACTTATGAAGCTGTCTATGGATTAGATCCCGCGGATGCCGCATACTATGCCGACATCGTTACCACAGCCGTACAGGTCTATCCGCAACTGCGCGGCGGCAATCATCCGATCTTTACCTTCAATGCCTTTGCCCAACAAGGATTTGAATTCCCTCCTTACGGAGTTATCCCGGACAAAATAATCATGGGTGATGGTATTATGGAAGCATTTACTGCAATAGGATTTGGCGACGTTGCTCCACAAGCTATTTTGGCTCATGAATATGGTCACCACATTCAATTTCAACTGAATCTATTCACAGGTTCGAATACACCAGAAGCTACCCGTAGGACAGAATTAATGGCTGATGCATATTCGGCTTACTACCTTTCCCATGCAAGGGGTGCTTCTATGCAATGGAAAAGAGTACAACAGTTTTTAGCGGTATTCTTTAATATTGGCGATTGCTCGTTTACAAGTTCCGGACACCACGGTACACCAACCCAAAGAATGGCCGCTGCACTTTGGGGCTATAGCGTAGCTGATGGCGCCCAAAAGCAAGGACACATTTTAACCGCTCAGGAATTTACTTCCCGCTTTGAAGCGCAACTACCGGCTATTTTGGCTAATTAACTGCTGAGTTAACCTCGGTACTACATGTATCGTCATAGGTTTGCTCGACACTATTTATAGATAAAAAAAGTCCTTGTCAGATAAGTCTGGCAAGGACTTTTCTTTTGCATAGATCTCCAGACATCAAGTTGTATTTGCGGCTGAATTTTGTAATTACAGCGTGGTCGCCAGTGTAGTACCTGAAGAATAATCTGTCTGAATTGAGCTTAAATAAAAAAAATTACTCTAGGACCAATGGTTTAGATTAGTTTTGCAGCAAAAACAAAAACATGGCAAAAACAAAGCTTACAATAAACAACAATGGTTCAGTTAAGATAGAAGGTGACTTCGAAATTGTAGACCGCAACGGCAACGAGTATGGTTTACAAGGCAGAACGGTACTTTCAATCTGTAGATGTGGATTATCCAAAAACAAGCCTTTCTGCGACGGTGCTCACAATGGAAATTTTGATCATGAGGCTATAGCATTTGACCTTCCACCAAAAAAGGTTTAGCCGTTAATGACCTTCTCTAGTTACTCTTTTTTCATTTTCAAATTTGTCACGCGATCTTATTCGTTTGTCAACATCTTGCACGTTTCTAAAGCATTTAGTAAGCGTTTCTAGGGGGTTGCTAGGGCCTTGCTAGGGCTAACGACCTACCACGGCTTTAGCAACACTCAACCGATGGTAAATAAACGGTCTTGGAATTTACCACTTAGCAACATTCCTTAAATAATAATTAATTATCTTGTCTCGAATAATATAAATTTATTTAAATGGGAAAAGCTAAAAACGGCATTTTTGGTGCTATAAACGGCAAGGTTGGTAATCTTGTATTCTACAAACTAAATGGAGAAGACCTGGTCCGCCGCTTGGGCGACAGAACCGGCAAACTATCTATCGCGCAACTAGCTAATTGTGAAAAGATGTCTTTGATCGTTCTTTTATTTTCAAAAATGAAGCCTTTCTTGAAAGTAGGCTTTGGAAATGAAGCCATTGGAACGAATAAAAATTACCACAACATTGCAACGTCCTACAATAAAGCGAATGCCTTTGAACTGCACGATGGAATGCTTACATTGAACTACGAGAATGTGCGACTAAGCCAAGGAAACGCCCTAGCTCCGAGAAATCCTGCAGTTGAAGTCGTAAATGAAGGACTAAGGTTTAACTGGGCGTACGCGGAGGATCAAGATTGGGACGCGAGAACGGATCAGGTGATGATGATGGCTTATCTTCCCGATGATAATGACGCAACCTATATAACAAGCGGCGCCAGACGAAGCGCAGGATCTGATGTTCTTCAAATCCATCCCACCCTTAAGAATAAGAGAATGGAAGTATTCATGTCCTTTGTGACTGACGATCGGCAAAGCGTAGCGACAAGCGTATATCTAGGTCGGTTTAATTAAGTAAGTCCAGCAGCTGAAATTATCGTTTAATCTATAATGGAGTATGATGAATCCTAAAGTTGATGCTTACCTAAGCAAAGCCAAAATCTGGCAGGAAGAAATGCAAAAATTGAGAATGATTATTCTCGATTGCGGACTAACGGAAGAAATCAAGTGGGGTAAACCCAGTTACAGCTTTCAGCAGAGCAACGTAGTCATCATTCAGGGTTTTAAATCCTATTGTGCAGTCCTGTTCTTTAAAGGTGCTTTGTTGAGTGATCCAAATGGAATTCTAATCAAAGCCGGAGAGAATAGCCGTGTCGGCCGCCAAATTCGCTTTAGTAATGTCCGAGAAATTATGAATATGGAGAATGTGCTAAAGGAGTACATACGCCAAGCCATCGAAGTTGAGAAAGCAGGTTTGAAAGTAACATTCGAAAACGAATCAGCCCCTATCTTTCCGATCGAATTTCAAAGTAGATTGGATCAAGTTCCCGCGCTGCAGACTGCCTTTTACGGATTAACCCCTGGTAGACAAAGAGCATACTATCTTTACTTTTCTGCACCCAAACTGGCCAAAACCCGGGAAGCCCGTGTAGAAAAGTGCATGAAGCAAATTCTTCTTGGCAAAGGCTTAGATGATTAAAGATTATAATACGAATTGATCAATAAATGTTTTTCTAGGGATCATGTGCAAGTATGCATAGTTCCCAGACAGCTGTCTCCGCTGCTTGAGCTGGTAAAGAAAGTGTCCGCCAAGATCAACTATAATTGGAGATTTGGCTTCAAACCATACTTGATGTGGGTGCTTCCAACAGAATGAGTAATAGCAGGATGTAAACGCAACACCTTTAATTTCGGGATGATAGAAGTTCAGCCTTTTAGGCTTGCTGATACCTGCAAGCAGCTCTGATTTTCTGATCATAGATAGATGATCACTGTGGCAAAATTCATAGGCAGACAATTTTGGGTCATCAACATCGGGTAGTCCTTTGAGTACGCGAAAACCTTTAAACTTTTTTCCGTTGAGTACCCAGACTAAGTTTGGGTAAAAAGCTTCCCTACTCCTTAGCTCCTTTAAGGTAATCGGCGAATTCTGAAATTCTATTGTTGTGCCGCAAGGCGTCTGTACATCCGCGCGGTGAATTTCAAGCAAGGCGTTGTCGTACTGACTTACCTCCCGAAACGTTTCCGGAAATGCTTTTTTCCAATTCCGGTGCCAGGGCGTTTCGCCAGGATACACACGAATCCCAGCTGCACTCGATGTTGATCCTGCATCAGTCAAATAAGTGTTTTCCGTATTGATTTCCTGAATATTGACTTGCATCTTACTTCGCAGAATGTTACATCTGCAGTAAAATTATGGGAATTTATATGCCGATCAAAATTTTGGTCTGTAATTCATACTTTTGCACTGATCCTTAAAATTTTAGATTTTATGATACCATATGTAATCTGCCACATGATGTGCTCTGTAGATGGCCGCACATTAACAAAGAACTGGGGGAAGATTGAAGGGCGCGAAGCCTATGAACAGGTTCACAATAAATACGAAAGCGATGCCTGGATGTGCGGAAGAGTAACCATGGAGCGGGACTTTGCGAGTAGCAAACCTATAATTTTAAACCAAGGTGTCACTGAGATCTCCAAAGAAGACTTTGTGGCTGATCATGGTAAATCGTCTTTTGCTGTCGCCATTGACAAGGATGGAAAACTGTACTGGGATGCATCTGAAATCGACGGAGATCATATTATTGCTGTACTGTCAGATCAGGTCTCTTCGGCTTACCTCGCCTACTTACAAGATCTAGGCATCTCCTACATATTCGCAGGCAGCAAAAACATTGACTTCAAATTGGCACTCACAAAGCTTTATGCTTTATTTAACATCAAAAAATTGATGCTTGAAGGGGGTGGCCACTTAAACAGCTCCATGCTTGATGCAGGCTTGGTTGACGAACTTAGCATTTTGTACCTGCCTGTTGCAGATGGAACGCATGGCTCAACAGCACTTTTCGAAAAAGGGGAAAATCCGCTGTCTTCCGCAGTAAGCAAGTTAAAACTTATTCAGATTCAACAACTCGATAAGGATGTTATTTGGGTAAATTATAAAGTGAAAGAATAGCTTCAGCTTCAATATTGCACATCATTTAATCAAACCAGGGATTGTTCTAAACTATTGAACGTCTACACTTAAACCTGTGGAGGCCAATCCCGTTGAAGTTGCCTGCAGCTTCAATGGCCCTTTCCTGGCACCAGCCCGGATTAAAAAGCCCGCTATACCTGCCTCGGCTTTCACCATGCTGTTGCCAATTACTTCAGCGCCTCCATCAACAATAAGGCGAACTTCATTGGCGGCATCTGGAATGACCGTACCATTTTTATCTGTTACTGACACATAGACGAAAACAACATCATTTTGCCCAGCCACCAGATTTTTACCACTATAATCTACGTCCAGTGCAAGCTTCAAAGCAGCCTCAGGCGTCTTACGTTCTGCAGATACAACTTCTTTACCATTGCTGTATCCTTTGGCTGTTAGCGAGCCTGCCTGGTAGTTGCAATTGAACGTGAATGGTGCATGTCTCAGATTCTTGTTTATTCTCCCTGTATCAGACATCTGCTTGCCTAGCGACTTTCCATTTAAGAACAGTTCCACCTGGTCTGCGTTACTATAGATTTTCACTTGCTTTTCAGCAGGATTATTCCAGTAATTGGCAATGAAAAGCATCGGTTTAAATTCTGCTGCATCACGCTGACTGCGGTAAAAATAATAAACAAACTTTGGCAAACGGAAGATATCCATTATACCGGATGACTCGATGTCAGGAGCATATCCCCTCTTATAGTCGAACATCAACCAGTTTGCATCTCCTGTTATGCGTCCATTCAAGTTGTCGTTGTGTGCTTCCTGGAAGTTTAAGGCTTGCTGCAGCATACGCTTCTGCCCGTCGCCCCGCAATTGCCTTGATGTTTTTTCCTCCGTTGTTAAGTCAGCATAGCTGGTTTGATTGAAGCCAGCGTTTTGGGCATAGTATTCCCAATCCCCGTATTCAGCCAGCAAGATTGGCTTAGGCTTGTCGTACTTCTTATAGTAATCTGGAGCCTTGGCATGCTGGCGGGCAGGAATGAACACATCAAATACCGCATCCATCCAGCCACAGGTAAATGTATCCTGGTAAGGCAGTTCCGTGTGGACAATGGCATTTGCCTTTTCCATATAACCCTTAGACATTGGTGTCTCGTTTAAGCTAGCTTCCCACAAAATAACTGAAGTATGGTTGCGGTCGCGCCGAACCATATCACGGATATTTTGCAGGCTATTTTCTTGAAAGACATCATTGCCAAAAAACTGCCAGCCTGGCGTAGAGTCCATCACAAAGATTCCTAACTCGTCACAGGCATTTAGGAAGGCTGGAGATGGTGGATAGTGAGAACAGCGTACAAAATTGAATCCCGCTTCTTTGATCTTAAATGCGTCGCGGTATTGTGCATTGTCAGAGAGCGCGTTTCCAATGTAAGGATATTCCTGGTGACGGTTTGTTCCGCGAAGCATGTACTTTTGGCTGTTCAGATAAAAGGCATCTGGCTTGAAACTGATCTGGCGGATGCCGGTCTTTATCGAAGTACTGTCAACCAAAACCCCATTGTTTTCAACGGCAACCACAAGCTTATACAACTGTGGGTGCTCTGGAGACCAGAGTTTAGGCTCTTCCACTGGGATAGTTTGTTCAAATA
>JAQBOT010000097.1 GCA_028287885.1 Pedobacter sp. | reverse complement strand
TGTATCTTCTAGCTAATTTGAATAATATACCAACTGTTACGCTGCAAAGAATACTAAGGAGTATGTAGATCATGAATTCAAATGGTTGGTATATATCATTAACTTATCTTCATTTAAAGGCAGAACTTCCTGCAGAAATCCGCCAATTGCAGGTGCAGGCAAGCCTGCATTCCAATTTACTGATGACTGAAATACCCGGGCTTCGTCCCAGAGATTGGCGGTAATGAATTGATTTAAAATTTGAACTCCGCCTTCGACCATAACAGACTGGATATCCATCAGGTACAATTGAAAGGCAATTTTCTGAGGTAGATAGTACTGCATGTCCTCCATGTACACAAAATGAACGTTTTCTTGAACTTCAGTCTTTACCTCATTAAATATCAGTGTTTTGGCTTCCGCATTGTAGATGTTCTGTGTAGCCGCTATGCTTAGGTTTTTATCTATTATAATCCGCACCTGATTTTTGCCTTTCCATTCTCGCGTCGTCAAGTTTGGATTGTCAGCGATAACGGTATTTTTCCCCACCAATATTGCATCTTCTTCAGACCGCCACTTATGGGCCAACTTTTTAGATAAAGCAGAGCTGATCCATTTCTGGGTACCATCTACGGGAGCAAAAAACCGGTTTGCAGTCTGAGCCCATTTCAGGACGATGTATGGTCTTTGTTGGAGGACCCTTGTGAAAAAACGACGGTTTAGCTGATGACATTGTTTCTCCAACACACCATGTTTTACCTCAATGCCGAATTCATTCAGCTTTTCTATGCCTTTTCCATTTACATCTGGAAAGGGGTCTTTACTGCCGATAACGACTCTCTTGACCTTATGTTTTATAAGCAAATCGACACACGGGGGAGTCTTCCCGTAATGAGAACATGGTTCGAGTGATACATACACAGTTGCTTGTGTTAGTAACTCATCCGATAGTTCCCGATACTTTGCAATGACCGCAGATACTGCATTCACCTCTGCATGGGCTTGGCCGAATACCTCGTGATAGCCTTCGCCAATAATTTTACCGTTAACAACAATTACGCAACCAACCATCGGATTGGGACTAACTTTTCCCATTCCCAACTGCGCCAGTTCCAGACAGCGGGTCATATATAATTCATCAACCATCAGGCAAAAGTAAGGTATATACTTTGATTTGCTTACTTTTGGTCCATATGAAATTAACGGATTTGAAGCAGCACTTTATCACTTTAATCAGTGACATTTATGACCCTGAGGAATGTATAGCTTTATTCAACCTGACAGCTTCTAACGTATTAAAAATCAACACGAATAACTACTTACAAGTCCAGAATTCTGAAGTTGAGCAATCATTTGCGGAACAAGTTAAGCAGGTAGCACTAGCACTTTCAAACGGTAAACCGCTTCAATACATTTTAGGAGAAACTGAGTTTTATGGCTTAAAGTTTTTCGTAAACTCAAACGTGTTGATCCCAAGGCCTGAGACCGAAGAGCTTGTTCATCTCATTATCCAAACCCTTCGTAAGTCTGAAAAGAAAGACCGAAAACTTCTTGACATAGGTACGGGAACTGGTTGTATCCCGATTACACTGAAAAAGAATTTGAGCAATGTGCAAATCTCTGCAATGGATATATCCCTAGCAGCTTTAGATGTAGCCAAAAGAAATGCTGCACGTAATGATGTTGATATTCACTTTATCCATGCAGACATATTAACCTATAAGGATGAACAACTTTATAATGTCATCGTAAGTAACCCACCTTACGTCAAAGAGGATGAAAAAGAGTTTATGCACCAGAATGTTCTAGCATATGAGCCGCACTTAGCTTTGTTTGTAAGTAATGAAGATCCTCTGATATTTTACAAGGCCATTGCTGCGTTTGGTGTGACCAACCTTGCCGATGATGGCTTCCTATTTTTCGAGATAAACGAATACCTAGGGCAAGATGTGCACAATATGTTGCAGGAAAACAGCTTTAGAAATATTAAAATATCAAAAGATATGCAAGGAAAAGACAGAATGGTTTCTTGCCAGTACCATTAACTTCTAGGATGATAATGCTTTACAACACCTTGAAGATATTCTTTATCAACATGGGTGTAAATCTCTGTTGTCGTTATGCTTACATGGCCTAACATCGCCTGTACAGCCCTCAGATCTGCACCTCCTTCAATCAAATGACTCGCAAAGGAGTGTCTAAAGGAATGCGGACTGATCACTTTCCTAATCTGGCAGCGTTCTGTCAATATCTTTATCATTGTGAAAACTGAAATCCTCGACAATCTTGTCCCAAACTTGTTTAAGAAAATGTAATCTTCATTACCAGCTTTGATCTTGCCTGCGTTCCTCACATCGTTTATGTAGTCAGAAATACTCTTGCTTGCTGCCACCCCGATGGGAATTAGTCTTTCCTTGTTTCCCTTTCCGATAACAATGATGTATCCAGAATCTATATGTAAGTTCGATATTTTCAAATTCACTAGTTCAGTAACCCGGAGGCCACAACCATATAATGCTTCAATGATCGCCTTGTTTCTCAGTCCCTGGCTTTGGCTTAGGTCAATGGAGGAAAACAAAAGGTCTATGTCTTCCACACTCAGAACATCCGGAAGTTTCCTTGTTGTTTTCGGAGCCTCTAACAACTCCGTTGGATCTTTTTCAATAATGTTCTCAATAACTAAGAAGCAGAAATAGGCTTTTATGCCTGAAACGACCCGAGCTTGTGTGTTTGGCAGAATCCCTAGCTCGTTCAAATAAGTAATGAAATTTCTTAACGTGGCGATTTCAACTTTTTCGATCGGCGTAGTCGAGTTGCTTAGTTCTAAATACTGGAGGAGTTTCGTAACATCGTTTACATACGCATCAACAGAGTTGCCAGACAATCCTCGTTCAAGTTTTAAATAGAGTGTGAATTCTTTTAGATGATTACGATTTATCACAATTTAATTTAATTCTCCGCCTTTTAACAATTAAGTTTGAAGCCATGAAGATACAAATTATAAACGGGCCGAACTTGAACCTTTTGGGTAAACGGGAGCCGAGCGTATACGGTAACAAAGGGTTTGATGAACAATTAGAAACTTTGCGTACAACCTTTGGTCAAATTGATCTGCAGTATTTTCAGAGTAATGTAGAAGGTGAGCTTATAAACAAGTTGCATGAAGTCGGCTTTTCCTATGATGGGATCATTTTGAACGCCGGAGGGTACACACACACCTCAGTAGCCATTTCGGATGCAATAGCAGCAATTCAAACACCCGTGATCGAGGTTCATATATCTAATATTTACGCCAGAGAGTCTTACAGGCACGTTTCCCTGACGGGCAAGAATTGCAAAGGCGTATTGACAGGATTCGGCCTGGATGGATACAGGTTGGCTATTGAAGGATTTCTAAACGGCTAATTGGTTTTTTCTTCAGTTTAGAGAACACGGTGATCTTTTCGATAAAGAAGCACCAGACAATGCTAGAATGAAAAACTCCAACATGCGTCAGGAAACTCAGTTGTTTGTCGCCACGTTTGCCTGCGGTCCTTCCGATGTTTGCCAGGAATGCAAAATGGGCTTTCGACACGGCAGCAGCATGTTTGAATTTTCCAGAGGCAAGAAAGTGAAGCAAAGCCACAAAGTCAATCCAAAAACGGAGAAAAATAATCAAATAAGCTTCATTTAATTTCAAGTTCTTTTGCAGGATAAATAGGTTATTTCGGAAGTTCAAGTAAGTTTTGAAGGGATTCTCAACATTTAAAGTTCCTCCACCTACGTGATAAACCTCGGCATCCGGGCAATAGATTATCTTATAGCCAAGGTTTTTCAATCTCCAGCAAACATCAATCTCTTCCATGTGAGCAAACAAGTCAGGGTCTAAGCCGCCAACTTCCTCCCAGCATTTCCTTTTAACAAACAATGCCGCACCACTTGCCCAAAATATTTCAGTCGCATCATCATACTGGCCCGCATCTACTTCATTAACATCAAATATTCTACCTCTGCAAAACGGAAAACCAAACTTATCAAGAAATCCTCCCGCTGCTCCGGCGTACTCAAACCTAGTTTGATCGTCAAACCATTTGATCTTTGGCTGGGCAGCAGCAATAGTCGCGTCTATCTCCATCAAAGAGATCACAGGGCTGATCCAGTTAGATGGTACACAAACGTCTGAGTTTAATAAGACATAATAATCAGCGGTGACCTGTTTCAGAACCCGATTATACCCCTCAGCAAAGCCGTAGTTTTCATCATTTTGGATAACTTCAACTGTTGGGAAAGAGGACTTTAGGTATTCTACAGAACCGTCCGTAGATGCATTGTCGCCAACTACAACCATCAAATTCGAGTAATTTGTATCAACAACGGATTGCAAAAAACGCTTCAAAAACGAAAGTCCATTCCAATTTAATATCACTACAGCAACGCTCGGTTCCATTAAAGAAAGAATTTTTTATCCGTTAGAGAAAACCTTTTTTTTATCATTAATTTGCAAATTAAAAATGCAAACATATATTATCAGATGCAAAGTCTAGCAACATTTCCTCTTTTTTATCTTCCACCCATAAGCTATTTCTCAGCGCTAAACGCCTTAGACTTTCAATTTGAACTCGAGAGATTCGAAAACTTCCCAAAACAAACATATAGAAATAGAACTGTAGTCAGCTCGCCGAATGGAACATTAAACTTATTTGTTCCTGTAATTAAAGGATCGAAATACCACACGGTGTATAAAGATGTAAGAATTAGTTACGACTTCAAATGGCAACGTTTACATTGGCTGAGCTTCGAAGCTTGCTACAGAAACTCTGCGTATTTTGAGTTCTATGAAGATGAGTTTGCGAGATTCTATCAAACAAAAACAGAGTTTCTATTTGATTATAACCTTGAAATTTTAAGCTGGATCTTTAAGCAGTTGAAGAAAAATCCACAGGTTCAATTTACCTCTGAATACGAGAAAGAGAAAGGGGAGGGCTTGGATTTTAGAAATCATAATGATCTCAAAAAAAGCACTGACTACCAGAACAAGCCTTATTTTCAGGTTTTTGAAGATCGAAATGGATTTCTGCCAAACATGAGTATTGTCGATTTGTTGTTCAATCAAGGCCCCCAATCCAAAAACTTACTATAGCATGGCTACCAGCACCAAGCACAAGAAAAGCAGACAACAATATTCTTTACCAGAAGCCGGTAGTAGTCCTGGCCTCATTTATATTGATGAGAAGGCGCAGGAAACGAAGATCAAATTACACACGATATCAAAAGACACTTACACCGTTGTGGATCTTCCAGATCTGCATGAAGTAAAGAAAATCATTGTCGACAAATACATGACATTTTGGATTGAAATTCAGGGATTGAAGTCGGCAACCATGTTTAAATTTTTACTAAATGACCTTCATGTTAATAAGCTCATCCTTGAAGACATAACAAGAACTTATCAGCGGCCCAAATACGAACAATACGACGATTACGACTTTGCGATAAGCAGAATGCTCTTGTATGACGAAGACAAGTGCCTGGTTAATGAGCAATTCGCTTTCCTGCTTACGGATAATACATTATTTACCTTCCAGGAAAAACATCAGAACTGCATGGAACCAGTAAGGCGCCGTCTGAAAGCTGGCAAAGGGAATATCCGAACTGCTGGCAGCAGTTACATCATGTATGCGATGATGGATACGATCGTAGATACTTACTTTAAAATTCTAGGTGCTTTCGGAGATGAGCTTGACAAAATTGAAGATCGGCTGTTGGAAAAGGTTGATAAATCAATCATGTTCGATACACAATCTATCAAGCGCAACTTGATGAATGTAAAAAGGGTATCCTGGCCTGAACGAGACAAATTGAACGACATGATAAGGAGTGATAGTCCTTTTATAACTGATCAAACGAAGTTGTTTTTGCGAGATGCATATGATCATATTATTCAAATTATTGATATCAATGAATCGCTCAAGGAAATTGCCACCAGCAATATTGATACTTACTTGTCTGTTATTAGCAACAGAATGAACGAGATCATGAAGGTATTAACCATCATCTCATCAATTTTCATCCCATTGACTTTTATTGCCGGGATTTACGGAATGAATTTCGCAAAACAGGATCCGGTCACAGGCAAACTCCTACCAGCGAATATGCCTGAGCTCTATCAGGAGCATGGATATCTATATACCATGATCATCATGTTTGTTATTGCAATCTTACAGGTTGTATATTTTTGGCGTAGAGGATGGTTTAAATAGCAGCATGCCTTTTAAGACGTTTTTTACTACCTTCGCGGGGTATGCAATCTTTCGAACTTGATAAAACCGATGTATCCAAACTTAAGGATGCACTCAACCAGGATAATGAGCAACTCCAAATCATTCTTTCGGAATATCATGCTTCAGAAATTGCAATTCTGTTTGAGAACATCAACATCGATGATCAAGAGCGCATAATCAATCTTTTACCCGTTCACATTGCCTCTGAGGTGATCTCGGAGATGCATGAGGAAGCCCATCCCGAGGACTTATTGCTTCAACTGGAATCAGAAAAGCGGACTGAAATTGTGGCGCAGCTGGATTATGATGATGCTACGGATATCATTTCTCAACTGGAGGATAAGGAACAAAAAGAAATCCTGAACGATCTTGATGAAGATGATGCTACCAGTATCAGAAACTTATTAAGTTATCCTGAAGATTCTGCCGGAGGATTGATGAATACGGAGTTTATCCGTATCAACTTAAACCTCACGAAGAAAGATGCCATTGATGAGATCATCCATCAAAGTGAAGAAATTGAGGAGTTTTACACCATTTTCGTTGTTGATGATAATCAGATCTTTCAAGGTATCGTTTCACTGAAAGATATCATTAAAGCAAAAGGAAATGTTAAGATTACCGAACTCGTAAAAGCTGAGGTTGCTTGGGTTAGCCCATACACAGATCAGGAGGAAGTCGCCAGACTTATTTCACAATATAACCTGACCAGTATTCCAGTACTTGCAGACGACATGACTTTGCTAGGTCGAATCACCTTTGACGACGTCATAGACGTTCTTCAGGACGAGAATACAGAGGATATTCTAAAGATTTCAGGGGTTTCCGAAGACGAAGAGTTGAGTGGTAACTGGATAGAGGCAGTAAAATCTCGGCTACCCTGGTTGGTTATCAACTTAGGGACCGCTTTTCTAGCTTCTGCTGTAGTCCGATACTTCGAGCCAACTCTGGAGAAAATAACTGTATTATCAGCCTATATGACGATAATCGCGGGCATGGGAGGTAATGCTGCCACCCAGGCATTGGCAGTTACGGTGAGAAGGATTTCTCTTTATGACCTGTCCAACCAGCAGGCGTATCGGACAGTTTTAAAGGAGTTTACAGTAGGTTTAATCAATGGAGCGGCTACCGGGCTTATTGTACTGCTGGCTGCGCTTTATTTTGACAGTAATCCTTTACTCGGTTTGGTTATTTTCATGGCAATGACGGGTAACCTCGTGATCGCCGGAATAGCAGGCGCCGGAATTCCATTAATGCTTAAGAGGGTAGGGATCGATCCTGCAATCGCTTCGTCTATAATAATAACAACATTTACAGATGTTTTTGGATTTTTCCTGCTACTTGGCCTTGCTAGCAGATTGCTGCTATAAAACCCGGAACAATCACGTTACTTTGATGTGCTCAGTAAGTTTATAGATATAATACGATACTTTCTGTATGTTACTGAACTGTTGATACATGAGTTCTTTTCCTGCGACGCCAGCTACCGTACTATCGGTTTTCATCGTAACCAATGGAACACTGCTCGTTTCACCGGAATTATTTACTAGAATCTCCTGAGATTTCTTAATCAAGTAGCTTGTATTATCAATGATTGCCTTGAATGGGGCCAGGTCATCCGATGTCCAGGGATTCGCTTTGTAATTATGAGTAAGCGTTGCTATGTTAGATGATAGCAAGTGATTTAGCGCGGTAAACTCGTATAGTTCCTTAATGATGATCTGTTTGCTTTTCGGCTCTGAAAACATGCGTTGAAACAGCGTAGAAAGATTAGCCGTCGACACATAGACCTCTTTGCGTGCAAGTTTGTAATCAGTAATGCTATCCTCGGATTGCACGTATAAAGCTGTTACTTTTTCGAAGTAGTTCTTGTTTGCTCTAAGCATTTTAATCATTGCATCTTTTACATTCACATACTCCCAAGTTGGAAAAAGAAAGTAGCTGGCAGCAAATGCAATTGCTGAACCGATTAAGGTATCATAGATTCTTTCCTGAGCGATTGAAAGTCCGCCCATACCAAGGAAATTAAATAATACAAGTATGTAAGGCGTCATAAATAATACACTCACCACATAATTCTTCCGTTGGAAACTATAACATCCAACCATGCATATCAGCAGAATTACAAACAGCACATTCTTATCTACAATAAATGTTAAGATGAGCACTCCAATTATTGCACCGACAATCGTCCCAATTAGCCGCTGATAATTCCTTTCCTTCGTAAGACTAAATGCAGGTTTTGATATAACCAGAATGGTAAGCAGAATCCAATAGCTATGAGAAAAAGATAGTGACCGGGAGATTAGAAAACCCGTAAGCATCACAATTGCAACCCTCAAAGAATGCCTGAAATTCGAAGATCGTAAGCTAAAATTATCTAATAACAATTTTACGTCGAAGCTCTGTCTGCTTATAAACTTCTCAGTTTCAATTGCGGGTTGTTGCAAATGCTTTTTTTCAGTCTTGTTAAAATACTTGTTTATGATACTAACACGACTTACGATATTTTCAATATTGACCTCAATGTTTTTGAGCGCAACAATGCCCAAAGTCTTAAATTCACCCGAATTATTTGCTTCTAGGAAACTGATTTCTGCTCGCAGAGACTTGATGATTTCATTTATTTCATGAGGGTCATTTGGCACACCGCCAGTTTTTAACGCAAATGCGACTTCTTTAAACTGATCAGCAATCTTTAGAATCGCCTGTTCATATTTAAGCAAGATCCCCGTTGATCCAAACTGCTCATGTAATTGCTCATAATTGTAGAAGCTGGACATGACTTGTTCAAATACGTCAACCATGTCCACAAATACGAGTAGTAAAAAGCGACCTTGTGGCGTAGAATCTCTAACAATTTCTCTTGTTTTAAATAGTACTTCCCGGACGGCTTCCTGCTGTTCATTTACTTTTACCTGTAGTTTGAGTAGGTTTGCGTAGTTCGCTTCTAAGTTGGTCTTATCGTTGTAAAACTTAGCCTTAGCTTCAAGGAACTCACTTACTGCCAGAACTGAATCGCTTAAAGTTTGTTCAACAATCCTGTACGGCCGAATCGTGTTCGCAAAATAGCTCAGTAAGGTGTACCAAACGCCGCCCGCAAGTACCATCCCTGCGTGCAATATCACCTGATCTGCCGGTCTAACGTCATCTATGCTTAAAACAAGCACGAGCAAGCTTGCTGTACCAATAGACGCTTCGCGGGCGCCGTACACCGCAAACATGGAGAAGATAATACAAAATACAACCAACAAAAGTGCTGTTAGTGCATTATTAGCATTTACTAGACCCACGATAAGACTTGTCAGCGTCATGAGAATAACTGTGATTGACATTGCATTACGACGGTGCAACAAAGGACCTGGGAAGTCGACAACGCTTACACAAAGTGCACCAAGGGAAATTGTCATTCCATATTGCAGCAAGCCAAATTGAGCAAGAATTACAGAGGGCAAGAGAACGCCCAGAGTAATGCGTATTCCATCCGAAAAGTAATTACTTAATAAAAAATCTTGAGTATCCCGGATTGATCTATTTAACATGTATATGTACTAAGTAATCTGCTTTTTGGCTTGATAAGGTCATTGATCCGGTAAAAATAAAAAGAGTTAACAACAATCTATCGATTATGTTAACTCTCTTCCAAATTCCCTGCACTTTCTTTGACCTAAACTTTCATTTAAATCTCAAATGACGAAGTTAAAGCTTAATATATGCGCTAAGGCCTACAAATCGCCGAAGCTGCAAACATTCAAAAAATTCATGCCTGGCATTCCAATAGGCGCACCCGGCGGCATTTCTCCCGACTGTGGTGTTGTGAATTTATTAGGGTCCTTTTTAAACTGATCAATTTGAGAAAGTGCAAAGAGGAAATTTGACTTCTCAACCGATTTGGCATTTGCAAGTTTGTTGGTCATCCAGTCCTTTAGACTTTCTACCTCATACAACGCCTGACCTCTAACAATTTCTGATGTATTGGTGTTGGCAGCAAGCATGATCAGGTACTTTAAAACCTGGTTGTTTACCATACTCTGCAGTTCTCCGCTGTAACCATCCTTAGGGCTGCGCTTCCAGGTTCCAGCAATCAGTTTATCGGCAATATCGATAAAGCCAGGGTATTTGTTATCTCTAGCATTATACTCGATAAGCCGCGTCGCGCGTTCAGCGTCAAGCATATAAGACAATGTAGTACTTGCAGCAGTTTCAGCGGCTGCAATTGGATCAAAAGTAGGCCCGGTGTGGCCCTGGAAAGTCTCAACTGAGGCAGGGTAGCCGGTAGGGCGGGGTGGGATGTTTTTAATTAATCCCTCAGGTAGTTCCAGTGCTTCTGGACTAATCGTACCCATTAAAGATTCAAATGCGCGCCATTGCTCTTTAGGTTCTACCATCCTGGTAACTACCTGACCGTCATTCTTTACTGCAGGTGTAAAGTATAAACCACCAATAGACTTCGCAACTGCTTCTATTTGATAGCGATGAAGAAGGTAAGCAGGTACAAGTACCTCCTCCAATGTTGACATAGGTTCGCCATCGGGTATTGCTTTCTCAGAAAACTTGTTTAAGATATTGCGCCTTACAGCCATAATGTTTGTCATCTGATCGATTGGGTTTTCGCCGTCATCCCATTGGTTTGATGTTGGATGTGCATTTCCCCCAATATCCGGAATGTAGATAAACCCTTGTGCAAGTGTTTCCTTCATGATCTGGTCTAAACCTTGAGATTCGGTGGTGCTATCTTTGAAATCTGAATAACCCCACATAATCGCCCGCTTGTCCCAACTGCCAATTCCGGTTGCATAAGCGTTAGATAAGTCTACCGTGCCGTCGGACTTCAATGAGAACTTAGGATATGGATAATCCATCACCGATCCACGATCTTTCGGACTGGCTGCAAAATTGTGGTTTAAACCTAAGGTATGGCCAATTTCATGTGCCGACAGCTGCCTGATTCTTGAAAGTGCAAGTTCTTCCATTAACTTAGGTACAGGCTTACCGCTTTCGTAAGGCTGCAGCAAAGCTTCTGCAATCAAATAATCTTGTCTGTGGCGGTCAGATCCGAGGGTTACAACGCCTTTCAAAATCTCTCCGGTGCGTGGGTCAATATAGGAGGAGCCGTATGAAAATGCTCTGGCTGGGCTGCCTGAACGCGTAATCCAATTCACCATATTGTAACGGATATCCATCGGGTCGGCTCCCTCTGGCAGTTCTTGTATTTGAAAAGCGTTGATATATCCAGCTGCTTCAAAGGCCTGGTTCCACCATGCACCACCTTCAATTAAGGCCTTCTTAATTGGTGCAGGTATTCCGCGATCCACATAATAACGAATGGGTTTAATGGCTTCGCTTTTTAAGGCAAGCGGATTTTTTTTCTGTAAGCGATGACGGCGAATAAACCTTTTTACGATAGACTCGTTCATGGGTGCAGAGAAATCCATATAGGAGAACTGCTGGAACGATGAGCGTGTATCAAACTTGCGGGGTTTATAGTTCAAATCAGGAAGTGCAATAAAGGATTGGTGCACATTCAGAGTAACAGAAGTTGGGTCAGGAGCAAGGTTGCTTCTTCCTCCGGCAGTTCCACCACTGAAAGTTAGCATGGCTTCAAACTCACTGTTTTCCGGAAAGTTGCGCGTGTTTTCCATAAATATAGCCGACCGGCTTTCATCAAGCTTATAGGTAGAACCATTAGCTGACGATCGCCCACCAAAAGTACCCGTAACGCCAAGCCGCGCGCCTATAGCTTGAGAATCCCGTATAATAAAGGGGGTAAGGTCGATCAGGTAAGTACCTCCGGTTACAGAAACAGGGGTAAATGCAAAGGTCACTGATTTCGCGAAGTTCTGTTCAACGGCTTTAATTTCATTTGCGTTGGTCGTAACCGCGCGGTAATTATAAGTTGGTTCAACCATTAGTATCTTCGGACCGGCTTTAACAAACTTCGCAATGGAAGATGTAGCCTGGCCACGCTCTGGACCGCCGTTCCCAACACCAGATGCTAGTGATCGGAAATACAGGAATTCTTTATCCAACTTGTCTACTTCTAAGAATATTTTACCCGTTTTTTCTTCATAATAGAAGTTGAAATAACCAGCAAACTTTTTCATGCTGGCGAGAGGGGGTGTACTTGCACTTACA
>JAQBOT010000024.1 GCA_028287885.1 Pedobacter sp. | reverse complement strand
GTGCCCACTAAATTTTGGATTGGAAGTGTTTGGAGATAAATGGACGTTATTAATAATCCGTGATCTTTTGCTGTTTAGTAAGCGTTATTACAATGAATTCTTATCGTCAGAAGAAGGAATATCAACCAACATTCTGGCAGACCGCCTGATTCATCTTGAGAAAGAAGGGTTGATCACAATGGAAAAAGATGCCGGACATAAACAAAAAAAGATTTACAAACCCACTCAAAAAGGCTTAGATCTCATGCCAATAATCCTGGAAATCGGGCTTTGGTCCAAACGGTACGGCAATGAAACCTGCAGTTCAAACATGGAATTAATCTTGAAGAAAGTCGGTAAAAAAGACCCTGGTATGTAATCAGAAAAAAGGAGATATAGCTACTTTTCTTAGACACGCTCATGCAGTTCACTTATAATTTGGAAATAATGCTTGTATGATTTTAAGTTAGTTGGTCAGATAACAACTTTTCCACAACATCTTCCGCAGAATAATATTAATCTCGACCTACTAACTCATTGAAAAAACGCCATCATGCTACAGTCCTACTCGAATTCTAGTTCTTTTTGCTTGGCTCAACCGGCGGTGGCGGTGGAGGAGGAACAGGCATGTGGCTCTCCTTAGGCCCTATTGCCGGAACAGCTGGAATGGGAGCGGCTTTAACAGCGATTGGAGCTTTGGGCGCCCGCGGTGGCGGCGGGTTATCGTGTCTGTTCAATGCTTTGGGCACTCTAGGTGCCTTAGCAGGTGGGGGCGGCGTTGGCGGTGGAAGTCGCTTTGTTGTATCCTGCCTTATCGTTTGAGTTCCGGCTTGACTACCGGCATACAGATCGATCAGTTTGTAATTTTTGCTAAATGCCAAGGTCGAAGTACAAATCATGGCGCAAGTTACGGGCAGTAGGAGCAGCAAACTGAGCCTGGCTCTGCTTGCTGATTTTGGTTGATTTAACATCTTGATTCGTTGTTTTAGGCTGGAATGGTTATATATTGGTTTAGTTAATGCGTTTACTGGAATGCCCAACGAGTTTTGAATTAATAACATTGCATAATCGTGTTTTTCTAGCAAGGGAGCCGAACTGGTTAAGTCGTCCGCGATAAATTCATGCAGGACACTCAAATCTTGTTTTAAATATGGCAGAACTGGATTAAACCAGCTGAAAGCATGAATAATTTCCAGCAGTAGTGTGTCTAAACTGTGGTATTGCTGCATGTGAACTTGTTCATGCCTGATGATGATGTCCTTTTCAGCGGCATTAGGATTTAAAAACAGCATGCCGAAGAAGGAAAAAGCAACTTCAGTTTGGCTGAGTTCAAAGTATTCCACTTCCCTGTATGTATTGTTTTTCGCTTTGTAGGCAAGGAATAGAATGGCGAATACGTTGCATAGTACGCGGATGCACAAGAAACATGCAATGCCGAAGTACGTTGCCGGGACCAGAAATTCAAAAGACAAATAGCGGATGCCAGCGTCTTCGGCTGATGCCGATAGCGAAGCGGATGCTGCATCGTGATTCCATGAGCCCGGGATCAAACTGTACAGAAAACCCGCTTGTACCACAGGCAATAAAAATGCCATCAACGTGCTAGCAAGAAGGTAAACCCTGTTTAATGTATAGAATGTTTCCTGCTTTAGAAACCATCGATAGAAACCATAAAACGCAAGCAAATATAAGTTTGCCTCGAGTATGTAATAAATCCAGTTCATCACTTTTTATTTTTAAGTTGCTCAGCCAATTTAATCAGTTCGTCGAGGTCATCCATTTCCATGTTCCTCTGCTTTACCAGGTAGGAAACCAGGCTTTGATACGAATTTTCAAAATAGTTGTTCATCACTTTGTCAAACGCAAAATGCTTGTACTCTTCGGCAGTAATTACAGGAAAGTAAATGTGCGTGTTTCCAATTGCTTTATGATCCACAAAGCCCTTCCCTTCTAACACCCGGATCACGGTAGAAACTGTATTGTATGCCGGTTTTGGAGCCTCGATCTTTTCGATGACATCTTTAACAAGTGCTTCTTTTAAGTCCCACAATATCAACATCACCTGTTCTTCTGCTTTGGTCAACTCTCTCATTTTCTCCTTTTAATTACGCCTATATAAATATACTACTATTTTTATAGTTATCAAACTATTTTTATAGTTTCATTGAAATTTTTTCTAAGATCACCAAGGTTCTGCAGTAGCCTGCTTTTGGCCACACTATAAATAGCTTTGTAATACCTAAAGTGCATGCAGGCCTGACACAAAGCACAACAAGGGCGGAAACAGGGATCAAACAGGGCCATAACAGGGCTAAATGCCCTGGATCCACCCTGCTCTAGCCTTGCTTTAGGCTACAGTCGTTCCGACGTGTTACTGCGCCATACAAAAGCAAATTCAAACACAATAAAAATGTTTGATGAAAAAACAGGTTTACAACCCAGTAAAGTCCTGTGGCAATGCTGTGGAATTCCACAGTTCCACAGCAGCAGCCATCAAATTATCATCTATTTGTACAGTTGCAGCAATGGTGCTGCGAATTCAAATACTTAAACACTAAAGAAAATGGGAATAGCAAAATATGGCATATTGGGACCGGTAAGCGGGAAGGTTGGCAACTTAGTCTTCTACGTTTCAAAGGGAAAGGCATGTATACGTACGGCCGGGACAAGACTCGCTCCTTTAACTCCAGCTGAGCTTATCAATACAAACAAGATGGCTGTACTAATGAGCTTCTTCAAACATGTTAAGCCCTTCATCAAGCTTGGATTCGCCGAAGGTCTGGCACATAGCAACTATAATTACCACAACGCAGCTACCTCGTATAATAAAAAGAATGCGCTGGCCTTAATAAATGGCAAGGTGGAGCTTGCCTACAACCGCATCCGGCTAAGCAATGGAACAGGGCTCGAAGCCGAACAAGCCCTGGTCAAATTGGTCGGCAACGAGCTGCATTTTAGCTGGAAACATCAGGAAGAAAATGATTGGGATACGGGCTCTGACCAGGTGATGATAATGGCCTTCTTCCCCGACGAGAACCTCGCCATATATGAAGTTGCCGGCGCAAAAAGAAAGGCAGGCTTTGATATTTTGCCGCTCCACGCCTCTTTGGTTGGAAAACGTATGGAGCTTTATATAGCCTTTATCGCTCAGGACAGGCAGCGCGTTTCAAACAGCCTTTACCTCGGGCGACTGAACTAACCCAGTTTAACCTTGTTGTTCGCAAACCTGATTGGGATGGATAAGAGAACCTGAAATTGTTTATATCCAGTCTGATCGGGATAATAACCATGCATGATTAACCTGGAAATACCATCCGGCCCAGCAACAATGCAAGGGTGACCAGGCGACCATTCGGTTTGGCCAGCATGGATGATCGGCCGTTTATTTTTCACATAAGGTCCAAGTGGCGCCTTGGCGATGGCCAGTCCAATTCCATATTGAGCGTTTGATATGTCATTGCCTACGTAAAAGAGAAGGTAAACACCTTCATGACGTGCAATCCAGATTCCGTCGACCACATGGGCTTCCCATTCCTGATCGTTCTCAATAACCTTAATTTTTTCACGCACAAGACTAGAGCCATCCGGCGATAATTGTTGCCCGTAAATAGGCGTTTTCATGAATTTAAGGATCGTGTAGATCTCATCCCTAAGCGCGTCTGGCTTACCCCTGGATAGATTGAAAAGCTTTTGATAGAAGGAGTAAAATGAAGTGGTAATACAGTCGACCAAACTCTGCATAGCCATAAAGTGCTCCTTCGCTTCAAGCGTCTGAATCCAAGGCCATAAGGTCATCGTAAATGAAGCTGTATTCCGGGCTGTAGCGCCCTCAAAGAGCAGCTCGATAAATTCGGCATGGTTATAAAGCAATTTTGTGAGTAGCCCAGGCCAAACGGTATTGTTGTCTTCTTTCCAAAATAAATAAACGGTCTCCGGATCATAGACAAAGACATGTGGATCCACCACATTTTGCTTCAAGATCGGTTCCTGATCCGCCACATAGGGGCCTTCTGGAAATAAGGACTTGGCCATGCCGATACACAATTGCCAGCTCAGCCTGTCGCGTGCAACAAAGTAAACCCGGAATTCGATGCCAATCAAATGTATCTCAGCAGAGCGGAATTCAGTGCCTGTTCCATGTGCAACAGTCCAGAATGGCTGCTTTCCTCTTGGAAACACGCAACCTTTGAAAGTCCAGTCAGACAAGTTCTCAGACCATAGAATTGGAAAAGAATCCAATGCATCATACGAGGACACCAACAAGTAATAAGATGACTTATATCCATTGTGGTCGAACACCCTGGTGACTGCCGGATCGCCATAGCCATATATCATATCTGGCGCCAGGTTTTCACTTAACAAAACGTCCAATGTAAGCTCCGGCGTTTCCTGTTGCCGCAGCTTTGCCTGCCTGAAAGGTACATGCAAGTCAAAATTAGCGCCTAGATTTTGGAAAAACTTCAAATAGGCCTGCGGATTGCGTTCATTGATAGGCTGGCTTATGACTACAGTGTTTTGTTGCGCATCCAGGCCAGAAACTTCAAACATCTTTTCTGCACCGTCCGAACTCTCATTTACTGTAATGATAAATCTCGCTGGTGCAAGCAAATTTGAAGACAATATAATTTTCTTGGTTAGTTTTCCTTCACTTTCCATGCACATCTAACTAAGTAAATCAGGTGGTCTAATTTTAATTATCCGAGGCTACTTACAATGTCCGAAAAAAAGAGACCAGATCAAATAGCTATGACTGTTTATTTTTAATTTGTAGATCGTTGAGAATTAATATCTAACAACGTAAAAATTAAGAATTTATGGGAAGAACTATGCATTAGATTGTGTATCTGCTGGTCTTGATGAAGAATGCAGGTTTTTATATCTTTAAACAAGGTTAAGGTATTCTATTCCAACGTGTAAGCAAGTCAGAAAGACGTAGATCCGCAATTCCTCTCAAGCGATTTCATCATTTCAATACGGGATTTCATGAAACTCAAATCCAACAACCCGAATGTTCAGCAGGACAACTATCCATCTATACTATTTAATTTGCATTACCGATTTCCTAAGGAGATTTTCCAGCCGCCAGAAATGGCTTTTTCCTTTAATCCCACCGAACTATACGGCACGAATACTGCGGCGAGAGTAATGAACTTTTTGTGTGAACAGGATCAGTTTGTAAGAGAAAATTATAAGAGATTCAGAACGCTAACAAAGCGCGAACGAGAAATAATTAAACTGATTGTTGATGGTCAAAGCAGTTACAGCATTTCAGAGCTTTTGTTCATATCCGTCCATACAGTGAACAATCACCGGAAAAACATTGGGAAAAAGCTGAATGTCAAATCACTTTCTGAATTGATCAAGTTTGCCATTGCTTTTATTATCTAATCGACTCCCTATCGGTCGGCCTTTTAGAAAATGGATCCAGGCATATGGTTTTCTACCATGGAGATAGTCCATGTTACGATCGTTTGTGTAGGCTTCTTGTTCGAAACAGATATTTAAATAAGCCTGCTGATGGTTTTTGTACTTCAATCGGTTGACCAGATACTGCAGCAGGTACAAGATGTAAAAGGGTAAGATTAACAATTCCTGTTGCTGCTTGAAGTGGATCTTCTCGTGATTTATGATAAGGTCATCCGATTTTAAAGATTTGGATTTGAACAACATGAAGGGGTAAAGCGCCATAGCATTTGCGGGTAGCCGGGAAACAACAACAGACCAGAATTTAAGCTTCACGGTGATTAACCTTTTTTGTTCCAAATCGCGCTGATAACTTCAGCATTAGCCGTTGCTCTGGTACCTGGAAGATCATAGATCTCTTGTAAGGTATGTAAAACGTTATAATGATTAATTTGCTGGTCATACTGACCTGGAACTACATGTGCCCCAGCAAAGATTGTTGCTATGTGGTTTACTGGCCTGAAATCGTCTTCGTCAAACGTTACGATAAGCAAGCTATTGTGACTCTTGGCCCATTGCGCATAGGCAGCTAAATTATCCTTTAGCCAGGCATCGCCCCGTTGGATAGCCGCAGCGTCGCCAGGCCCTCCGATATTATGCATATCATAATCCTGATCTGGCACGACGAAGGACACCGTTGGTAGAACGCTAAAGTCTTTCGGGAAAGCGCTCATCGGCTGACTAACGGAAGCAGGTATCGCATTGTCGCCGGTACCCTGCCAATTTACCCATGGACAATGTTTCCTAGCGTACAGCACGCCATCTGTGACCTTGCTATCCTCGAATTCACAGGGTGTATAGCCAGCATTTGGCATCGTTTGGGCAAAACCCTTAAATGAGAAGCCATGACTGATCAACGATGCAGCGAGGTTATCTGTAGCATAAGGTGTTTCTGCCTCCAGGCACTTGTCATCAGTAATCCCCTGGGTACTGCCAGAAAACAAAGCTAGATAGTTCGGCTGACTGGGGTGTGTTACGCCATGTGAGTCGCTGAATAACGCTCCCTCTTTTGCTAGCTTATTTAAAAAATCAGCATTTGAAGAGCCAATTACGTTATCATATCCATGGTTTTCCTCAATCACAACCACAATGTGATCATAATGCGGAAGATGCGTTGCCTGTCTGCATGAAGCCAGTACCAGGGAAGACAAAAGAATGGCGGGAAGTAGGATTGATCTTTTCATTCATAAGGATTTAGACTAAACTACTCAAAAACATCAGAAAGTTTTAGCATAATTCGCCGCCGCTCGGATAATTGTTATTGTCCCTTAATCCTGCAAGACCGGTATGGTGTAATTCAGGATCCATTGGTTTCCGTATTTATCTGTAAGGTCGCCAAACAAAGCACCCCAAAAGGTATTTTCAATTGGATGCTTTACATTACCACCAGCAGATAAACCGTCGAACAAGGTTCTGATTTGATCTTCGGAAGTACAGTCCAGGCACATCGACATCCGGGTTCCCTGGATCAATCCGCTGCAACCCATATCAGATCCCATAAGAACAAAACCCGGCAGCGTTAGAGAACTGTGCAGAATGCTATCCTTTCTTTGGTCAGGCATATGGTCTTCCAAGGGAGATCCGACCAACGTTTGAAAATCTAAGTCGCCACCAAGACATTCCTGGTAATAAGTCATTGCTTCACGGCAGTTGCCGTCGAAGTTCAGGTAAACATTGAGTTTTAACATGGCTTTATATTTAGTTGAATTGTATGGATGAAATTACGGAAGAAGCCAAGAAAGGACGGACGGCTAATCCGACAGAACGAGGGTCATTTACGACAATTTGGATAATTTAAAACATAAGTACATGAAAACGCTTTATAAAAAGAAAAGGAAAGTTATGTTTGATCAGATCTTGAATTTAGTAAAGGAGCATATTGGTGGAAACCCAGAGGTATCATCGGCGATCCCGGCGGAACGTCAGGATGAGGTTCATCATGAAATTGCAAATCACATCCAGGATGGACTAAAGAGCCAGACTTCAGGCCAGGGCGGAGCAGGCGGCCTACTGTCGTCATTAACCGGTGGCGGTGGCGGCATATCTAGCGCGATTACAGGGGGCTTAACGGGGAGTTTAGCTTCTAAGTTCGGACTTCCAGCATCAGCTACAGCTGCAATCACCGCGGCTATACCAGGTTTGCTACAGAAATTTGCGCATAAAGCAAATGATCCCAACGACTCCAGCATAACACCGGAATCACTTGGTAGTTCGTTGACGGGAAATGCAGGCGGAGGATTGTCTGGTTTATTTAAGTAAATGGAGGCTAACTTTTCTGTTCCCTTTGGTAGCTGATGTACATCAGGTCAGGCAAAGGATCAAGAAACGCCTTTAGTAAGAGGTTGATCTGACCCATATGATAATTCGAATGGGTTATCATATGGGTCAGAATTCCTTCAACAGTGTTTTGAAAAGGAATCCCCTTTGTGGTTTTATAGTTGATTTCTTCGGAAAAGGAACTACTTTCAACGCTATCGAGATAACTAATGATCTGGGTGTGGTTCGTCGCTTGCTGGCTGAACCACTTGGCCAAGGGTATTGGCTCCCAAACGCCCATTTCCGCTGGAACACCCAGGAGTCGGGATTGCCATATGTGATTACTGGCAAGTAAATGTGCATACACACTCAGTACGCGCTCAGGAACGCCTGGCAAGGTACTGATTGCCGTTGCAAGTTTAAGTTTCGCCCAATTGTCATATTCAAAAACCCGCTGAAAATAGCTGTTCATACCTTAAAATCTAAAAGCCATACC
>JAQBOT010000491.1 GCA_028287885.1 Pedobacter sp. | reverse complement strand
TATTTGTACATGAGCCCATCCATTTTGATATCTTCCCATCTTCATCCTGAATGGGCAGTGCACGGACAAGGTACCATTCAGCTGTGTCTGAAACTTGCCCTAGCCGTACTTCTGTCTGGAAATCACTGCCAGACTGTATCGACCTAACCCAATTCCTAATAAGTTTAAAGCGATCCTGAATATGCACCATAGATAGAATGCTTTGCGCCGAAATAGCATGATTTGGAATTCTAAAGAACGCAGTAAAACGCCTGTTTGCGTAATCAATGATCCCCGCCGCATCTGCTGTCCAGATCATTTCGGGTGTAAAATCGGCGAGCAACTCAAACCTATTCCTTTCAACTTCAGCCGTTCTTCTGGCATCTAGGAGCTCATTTTCATATCGCTTTCGATCTGTGATATCGATTACCGTAGCATTTACAGCAAGTATCTTGTTGTTGTTGTCTCGAATCACACTAGAGTTTACCAGCCCGGGAAATTTAGTCCCATCGCTTCGTACAAAGTCAAAGTTTATCTCATTTACTTTAGACTGCATCTGTAGCAGCGGAAAATAAAACATCTCGTAGTAAATTTTACCTCCTGTGCTTACAAGATCACTAAAGCGGCGTTTTGAAACAAGCGACTCCCGTTCCTTTCCAAGCCAGGAAAGCAGGGTTAGATTAATTCTAGTAATTGTCCCTTCTGAGTTAAAAGAAAGGTAGCCGCATGGAGCCTCTTCGTAAAGAGCCGCGAGATCATCTTTGTTTAAAAGCTCCACTTTCGATTGATTTAATCTATGTAATTTCTAATGGCTTCGATCGTCTCCTCCGGTTCGCTCATATGTGGGCAATGACCCGTAGCCTTCATAATAACCAGGGTATTATTTGACATATGTTTATTCATATACTGCCCAACCGTTAGAGGAGCAACAATATCATTTGTACACTGTAAGGTTAGGCTGGGGACGGTTAAACGACTGAGGTCTTTTCTGTTGTCACCTAGAAAAGTTACCCGGGCAAACTGCTTTGCGATTTCCGGGTCTGTGGCACAAAAGCTATTGGTTAGTCGCTCACCCAACTCCGGCCGATCGGGATTTGCCATAAACGAAGGTGCCAGCGCCCTTGACCAACCCAGATAATTGTTGTCCATCATCTCAAACAATCCCTCAAGGTCTTCGCGTTCAAACCCACCAATATAATCTCCGTCATTCAGGTAACGCGGAGAAGGACCAAGAAAGATAATGTTTCGAAAATATTCAGGATGTTTAATTCCAACCAGCACGCTGATCATACTGCTTACCGAATGTGCAACCAGGATGGTGTCGCGAAGGTTTAGCGCTTCGTAAATCTCCTCAATGTCTTGTGCATAGCCTTCCAAAGTCCCATACCTTTGTTTGCTATATGCAGAAAGGTCCGAATGTCCGGCACCTACATAATCAAAAGTGACCAATTTATAATCTTTCGAAAAAGCCTGGATGAGGTCTTGCCAGACATTCTGGTCGCAGCCGTAGCCGTGTGCAAAAACCATTGTGGTATCACCTTCACCAAAAACCTTTACATTGTTTCTCTTTAGTACGTCCATATCTTCTTAAGACAGATTAGCAATTTTAGAAACCCAAAGGTAAAAAGATTTTTATTAAGCCAATTATTGGTATAAAATATCCATGAACCCCATACAGGCTACATGGCTGCGGAAGGCCTAGATACTTTTTGTTTGCTGCAGAATCTTCCTGATGATCCCATCAAGCTCATTTGCAGAGTCAGTAAGGAGCCCAACAAGCTCTTTTTGGGTGATCTCCCCTTCATTGTATCTTAAGAGTTCAGACAGACCCATAATGCGGGCCAATGGAGCACGAACAATATGCGACTGCATCCAGGATATTTCTCCAAGTCGCTTATTTAAACCCTCTATGCTGCAAAGATAATTTACACGCTCTGAAACGTCTTTCAAGGCCCCTGTCATCCGTTCCGGCTCGCCTGCTTCATTGTATTTAAAAAAGCCTCTATCCATTACAAAGCGGTAATTGCGATCGGCGGCACGAAAACGATATTCAATTTTCCAGCTATGGGCTCGATTTTTTAGGTTCTCGTATATGGCATCGACCACGCGATCCCGGTCTTCTGGATGCACAAGATCAAACCAGCCTTCCGATGAGGATGGGCCGGATTGCTCATGCCCAAAGATCTGGGTGAAACCCTTGGTCCAGCGCAGCTCATTGCTTCGCAGGTCCCAATCGTAAATTGCATCTGCAGTTGTTTGCGTGATGTTGTTGTAATAGTCTATATTCTCGCGAATCTTTTTTTCATTCTGAACGCGCTGCGTAACATCCCTGGAGTTAATTACAATCCCTCCAACAGCTGGATCTTCCCGTAGATCCGTCACAACGGTTTCAAGCCAATGAACCTGATTGTTGACCCCTAGTCTACGAAATGGCGGAACCTGCAGGCTGATTGAAGGCTGCAAGGAGAAGAATAAACTTCGTAGGTGCGCTACATCGGCTTCATGAAGGGTATCAAAGATGTTTAACCCCAGCATGGCTTCTGGCTCCACGCCCAGCCTTTTATAGGTTGGACTCACATAAAGATAATTCCCTAAGGAGTCAACGATTGCAATTAGGTCGGATCCCTCCTGCACCAATGCTTTAAACCGCTGTTCACTGGTTTTTAAAGCGCGTTCTGCCTCTATGCGCTTGGTAATGTCCAGAGCGAGGATCAGCCTGGCGTTTTCCCCCCAGGAGGGTAACTGTTGCCCTTCGATCTGAGCTTCTATTATTTCTCCAGACTTTTTAACAAGTCTTCCCTGAAACTTGCTGGTTTTTTTTTGCTTTACATTCGTTGCAAGCACATCATCCAACAGTGGAATGTCTGCTGGCAGCCACAAGTCTTTGATGTTCATGGACAAAAACTCCTGTAAGCTGTAGCCATACTCGCGGATTGCAGTTTCATTGGCCGCGAGATAACGATGTGTCTTGGTATCGTAAACCCATTTTGCAAGCGGACTGAAATCAAATAGTGCCTGATATCTTTCTTTGGCTTCCTGGAGTTGCAGATCTGAATGCACCTTCTCGGTAATGTCTCTAAAATAAGCCGCCATTCCATCGCCGGAAGGATATGCTGTAACCTCAAGCCATATGTTCTGTTCGGAAATATATTCGTTGAAACGCACAGAAACCCGATCTGACATGGCGCGGTGATATTCGGGGTAAAACTTTTCTTTTTTTCCATTGGGAAATACATCCCAAAGATTTTTGCCGATTACAGCTTCACGTTTTACGCCAAGGATCATTTCTGCCTCCTTATTGAAATAGCTTATAATCCAGTTGTTATCAACCGCTATGAAACCATCTGTTATGCTTTCGAGTATTGTTGAAATTCGTTGATTGTTGCGGTCCAGCTGAAGTTTGGCATGCACCAGCTCTGTGATATCCTTGGCAATTAGATAGATCCCGATGACTTCCTTGTTGTCTATGATCGGGAGGTTCGTAATATTGATTGTGCGGTAATTGCCTTTAGCCGTAACGATCTTTGCTTCGAAATTCTGGATCTCGCCCTCAATGGCCTTTTGGAAAAACCGGAATACGTTTTGAAAGTTATCTGGTGCCACAAAGGGGATAAAAGACACCTGCAGAAGGGAATCCTTTGACGATTCGGTTAAGTCACAGAATACCTGATTAACACTTAAGAAGTTGCCATAAAGGTCCATTGTGGCAACGCCATCCGGATAATCATTGAACAGCGGATGGTGGAAATTCTTATTGCTGAGGATTTCATTTTCCAGTTTTAATGTCGTTTCAGCTGGTATGTACTCGGTAACGTCATTTGGCATATGAACGATATACTCGACTTCGTCTTCATCATCTAAGATCGGGTAAGTATCTGAATTCCAAAAGCGAGCTTCGAGTTTACCTGTAGCCGGGTTGGCGATATCATACCGGGACAAGCGTTCTTTATATGCTTTTTTCAGGATCAAAGCATGTTCTAATCCAGATCTGAGCGCTTTCTTCCGTTTTAGGGCAGGCTCATGATCACTTTCTGGAAATACGTCCATCAAGGCACGTCCAACGATGTTTTCAAGCCTTACACCCATAATTGCAAGGTAGGCATCATTGGCGTGTGCAATGGTAAATATGGGTGAATCTGGACTTATAATCAGCGTTGGCGTTCTGGAAGCTTTGAAAACTGAGGCGATGTTCTCTAGAGATGGCATAGTAACAAGAGATTGAGAGCGTTAATTTAGATAAAAATAAATGGATATCTACTTCACGTCACCCATAACTTTTGCTGCAGTTCCACGTCCAGGCAAATAGATTTGGAAACCAAAGGTCAGATTCAAGCTATTCTGAACGCCTTCGTTGCCGAAACCAGTTAACCCGTTGTATTTCAGCAAGGCTTCCAGTCCGATGCTTGGTGTAACGAAGTAAGTATAACCAGGGCCAATGCTGAAGTTAACACCGTTGGTATTGCCGCCGCCGTTACTCACATTTACGCCACCAAAGCCAAAGGTCGCTTCCGCGAATAACCGTCCATGGTTAAGTGCCAGGTCAGTGCCTGTGTAATACCTGCCCAATGCACCAACTCCGTACCGGGTTTGGGTATTTGATCCTTTTGCAGTCTCTAGTCCGAGGTCTAAGTATCCACCCAAAGCAATATTATCCTGAACGAACCAGGCTGCTTTAGGTATGATGTTTACACTGAATATCTTGGGGTCGTCAAGGCCAAGATTGATGTTGCCAATGTTGCCACCCATCATCACATTTCCACGTTGAATCTGGGCACTTGCAGTGAGGCTTGCGCCAAGCATAACGCATAACAGGGGTAGAAAAAACTTTTTCATAGTATTAAGGTTTAGTTGTTAATGATTAAGTTTGAAGTCACAAACGCTATGCCATCCTAATAACTATTTAACTGGTAATTAGCAGTTTAACAAAAAAGTTGCGCTGTTCTTTCCATAACTTTCAACATTACATTGGAATGATGTACAAAATTCAAGACTACTGTTTAGTATTTTGGAAGAAACTAGGGCTTTGCCTTACATTTACAAACAAGTTTGCACCATTAAGCAACATTCACTAGATGATCATCAGGAAAAAAGAAAATTGGATTAGAATGCTTTTTATCTGGAGGGGATCCGTTCTACCTCAAATATTGCCTCAACTCACTTTATTGCTCTTGATCTGTGTTGCCATCGTTTTTGTACAAGGCAAGATCTTCCAATTCAAGATACAGCTTAACCCCGGGCCTTTTACGCTCTTTGGGATAGCCCTTGCTATATTCTTCGGGTTCAGGAATAATGTAAGTTTCGACCGATTTTGGGAAGGCAGAAAATTGTGGGGCTCGTTGTTAAACACGACGAGGTCTTTGACCCGTCAGGCACAAACCCTTACGACAGGCATGAACCATCTGGAGGTGCAGGATTTTGTTGATCTTCTGATCTCCTTTACTTACGCCTGCAAACATCAATTAAGACATACAGGTGCAGCTGCAGACCTGGAGAGAATCTCCGGCGCAGCACTGGCGACTAAATTGGGCCCGGCACGCTACAAGCCGGCCATGCTGCTTATTGAAATGGGGCAATGGCTTCAACAGAGAAGCGCCGAGGGTAAATTGGATGCTATCCATGCACTTGCCTTCGAACCGAACCTTAATGAGCTTTCTAATATTATCGGCGGCTGTGAACGAATTGCGAGTACACCCATTCCATACACCTACAAAGTACTCTTACATAGAACCGTTTACATTTATTGTTTGTTGCTGCCTTTTGGCTTAGTAGACACCCTTGGGTGGATGATGCCGGTAATCGTAACCTTTATTGCTTATACTTTTATAGCATTGGAGGCTATTGCAGATGAACTTGAAGACCCTTTTGGACTGGAACCTAACGACTTGGCATTAAATTCGTTATGCCACATGATTGAGAACACATTACTCGAAATGTCCGATCGGGGAATGATTGATCATCCTTCCGAAAACCTTGATATCATTGATTAAGTACTAATTTCCCAAATCCCTGCTGCTTTTCTTATTTAATGAGCTTTCAGGTGCCGGTAATTATCTCAAATATACACACCCCACCTGGGGAATATAATCCACATGTATAGAAACTTTATTTAGTTGAGAAAGAATCTTTAGGATTAAACGCAAAATATATTTTTTTTAAAAGAAAACCTTTTGTCAAAAGAAGTCGTATAATTCAGTAAATTAGTTTATAACGTATTAGTTACGCGTTATGTGAGTAACCTTGTTAGCCCAACCGCATGCAATCAGAATTTACGCTTGATCCCTCAAATCAATTATACAATGAGTATCAGCTGCTAAAGGCTAGCAAAGACCTTTTAGAAAAGGTTTTTAATTCTTTACAGATTGGCGTTTCTGT
>JAQBOT010000481.1 GCA_028287885.1 Pedobacter sp. | reverse complement strand
CGTTATCGATGGAACGACAGGTTTTCTGGTTCCTGAAAGAAATCCAGCAGCCCTTTGCGAGAAATTGGCATTGCTTGCCGCAGATGAACAACTTGCTATTACCATGGGCAAGATGGGGCGGGCCTTTGTAGAGAATAACTTCGATGCGGCGATTATCGGGGCAGAACTGAGTGCTGAGTACGAGAAACTACTCACATAGGTTGTAGATAATTGATATTCCAAGCAATTGATATTTCAAGCAATTGATTTTCCAAAGCGATTGTTTTACAAGCGCTTGATCTTCCAAGCGATTTAATATTCCAAGGATTGATATTCCAAGCCTAAGATTCGGAGCTTCATTTCCATAATGTGGTTCTTAAGACTCGGTTGTAAGGTGGTTTTCAAAGCTTAGTCTTTAAACAATAAAAAACCCCCTGCAGATTAAGGCAGAGGGTTTTTTATGTTCTAAGCTGGATTAATCAACCAGAGATAGGATATAACTGTAGCTGTATTTTTTATCAAGCAAGCGGTACTGATCGTGCGGCAATGCACCCCAGCTGTTATCGCCCCCTACACCCCTTTGCTTAAGGTCAATTGTTAGGTAAACTTCATCCCGTATCGGCAGGTCTGTTGGATGCTGCTGTTTTTTGGTAAGTCCCGGATCCAAATCTTCTGCCGAATGGTTGATTGCGGTAACGCTGATCGGCTGGATGCCGGCAATCATCAAACCTTTTCCTGCAGCATTGCTGATTTTACTCCAGCGGATATCTGTTCTGTTTCCACTCTCTTGCGGACGGATGTAGTTATTCATATACTGCGTGGACACGCTGTCTTCGTACAATCCGACAAATGCAGCGGTTTTACGATCCGTGTAGTTCTCCCAAGGGCCGCGTCCGTAATAAGTAAGTTTGTTGTAAGTGGGCGGCAGGAGCATGCGCATACCGAAGCGTGGAAGCTCAGGAAGATCACGTCCAGTCATGTCTATGGCTGCTGTTACCTGGATGGCACCATCGTTCAGGATGTTGTAAATGACGGTGTAAGGAACGCCGACGCCGGTAAGCTCATATTGGATGGTTATGCTTTGACCAGCCTTACTTTGCTCTCCTACAGTAACTTTTTTCAATTTGCGACCTCGTCCGGCTTCTCTCCAAACGCCGAGTTTCTCTGGCATACCATTTCCGAAATCATTATCTGTTGCAGCCCTCCAAAAATAAGGCTCGGGCAAGTTATTTACGCCATGGTTGTCGCCATTTAGCGTGTACTTTCTCAGGCTACCCTGTCTCAAGTCAAACTCACCGCTTACATTCCCCGAAGTAAAAGAAAGTCGGTCGGCAGATCTTTCTACCTTTAATGTACCCGCTGTGCCTTCTGCTTTAGCATAGTAGTCACCTGCATAATCAAACTGTTCGCGCGCGATCTCGTGGTGTGCAGGAATGGCAGCGGTTTCCTGCCTTGTATAGGCAAATACATTCAAAAAGTATTCGTCGCCCTCCCGTGATTTAAACATAGGCAGGTTTAAGGATACTTCTTTCTTTTGATGCGGTGCAAGGCTCATTTTGAATGTACCTTCTTTTATTGGTTTTCCATTGCGGAGCAGTGTCCAGGCAAAATCATACTGGTCAAGGTCAGTGAAATCGAAGAGATTTTCGACGGTGACCTTTCCTTTCCGTGCATCAGCTCCAGAGAAGAGGATGTTTTGATATACCTTTTTCACTTCATATAAACCCGGATGTACCGTGCGGTTTGCGGCGATGAGGCCGTTGGCACAGAAGTTTTCATCATTATGCAGATGATAACTCCCTAAATCACCGCCGTAAGCCCAGAAAGTACTCCCAGTCTCGTCTTTGGTCTTATAACCCTGATCTACCCAGTCCCAGATGAAACCACCCTGCATGTGTTTGCTGCTGCGGATGATGTCCCAGTACTCCTGAAAGTTGCCGTTGCTGTTTCCCATAGCATGTGAATATTCGCACATAATATATGGACGCGTTTTGCTTGGATCGGCAGCATAACTTTTCATGTCCTTGATCCCCGGGTACATCGGAGCAACAATGTCTGTGTTCCAATCTTCACCAGCTTGTTCAAATTGTACCGGGCGCGTATTGTCGCGTTGCTTCATCCATTTATAAGCATCATGAAACACCGGACCGTTTCCGCATTCATTTCCCATAGACCAGATGATTACCGAAGGATGGTTTTTATCGCGCTCGAGTACACGGTGGATGCGATCCATGTGTGCCGCTGCCCAATCCGGACGATATGCCGGGTGCTGGCTTTTATCCCAGGTTCCCTGGAACTCTGCGCCCATGCCATGCGTTTCGATGTTTGCCTCGTCTACCAGGTACAATCCATATTCATCACAGAGCTTGTACCAGCGCACATCGTTTGGATAATGACTCATCCGGACGACATTGATGTTGAACTGCTTCATCAGTTTGATGTCTTTTAGCATGGTTTCCGGTGCGGGAATATGCCCGTTAACATCGTCATGTTCATGACGGTTAACCCCATGGACATAAACCGGAACCCCGTTGATCATCAGTTGTGCATTCTTTATTTCAACCTTGCGAAACCCGGTGCGGCTGCCCGTTACACTGATTACCTTGCCTTTATTGTCTTTAAGGGTAATCAGGCAGTTGTATAAGTCGGGGTGTTCTGAGTTCCATTTTAATGGGTTGCTTACGGTTCCTTTGAAGCTGATGGTTTGCAGCGAATCTACTGTCGAGCTGAAATTCTGCTGCTCTTGGTAGACGGTTTTGTTGTTTTTGTCGACAAGCTCCACAGAGAGGGTACCGCTTTTTAGATCCGATCCGTTGAACTTTCTCAGGTCTACATCGGCGCTGAAGAGGCCGTTCTTGTAGCTCGCATCTAAGTCACTCTTGATGAAAAAATCCCAAATGGTGAGCTTTGGCAGAGCTGTTAGGTATACATCGCGCTCAATGCCGGTTAAGCGCCAGAAATCCTGATCTTCTAAATAACTGGCATCGCTCCAGCGGAATATTTGAACAGCAAGCTGGTTGTTTCCTTTTTTAAGAAATTTGGTTATGTTGAACTCCGCGGGCGATTTAGAGGCCTTTGTCATCCCTGCTTTCTTTCCGTTCACATAGATCTGTGCGTATCCGGTTATGGAACCGAAATGCAGGAAGATCTCTTCCTGATTCCAGTCTTCCGGTATGGTAAAGGATTTACGGTAGGTACCTACAGGATTATCCGGGCCTACGAATGGAGGATTTTTTGGGAAAGGGTAAACGATATTGGTGTAAATTGGAATTCCAAAGCCTTTGAGCTCCCAGTTTGAAGGAACCTGGATATTGGCCCAGTTGGAATCATCGAGATCCGTACGGTAGAAGTCTGTGCGGCGGTCTGCAACTTTGTCTACATAATTAAATTTCCAAGTACCATTTAAGAGCTGGTACCGTGAAGACTTGCTGTAATCATCTGCAATGACGCTTTTCTTGTCGTCAAACAGCATAAAGGTAGCATGCGGATTCTCCCTGTTGTAGTTCAGAACTTGGGGATTTTCCCATTCGTTGGCAACTGCTTGCGCTCGGCTTCCTTGATAAGCACCAAGCAGACATAGCAGAAACAGGTAGTTTTTGGCTTTAAAGACCATTTTATTAATCATTTAGGTTTATAGTTTTTTTCTTTACTCTAGGTTAATAGTTTAATTCTTTAATCTAGGTTTATAGTTTTATTGTTTAATCC
>JAQBOT010000478.1 GCA_028287885.1 Pedobacter sp. | reverse complement strand
AGTATTCCTTCAGATTTAAAGCCCTTCGGTGTAGTCCACTTTACCAGTTCTGCGGTTCCCCAATTGTAGTTCTTTTGCTGCGGATTGGTCTCGCTTAGTTTAACCTCAGCCTTCAGATCGGTGGAGGTATATACATTCGGCGAGTTCGTATAATTGGCTTTATCATAAACAAAGCGATCCGCATCTTTAGCTTTAAGCAAATCCGAATACTTAAACCCAGCCATTACGGCCAACTCAGGATTCTTTGACTCGTTCAATTTCGTGTGGAAGAAGCCCCTTTCTTTGGTAACATTGTTAAACGCATCTAACCAAACCGTTTCACCTTTTTTAATAACTTTTTCTGCCGTATCCAACTGCTGATAGCGGAAGGTGATTGAATTCTGTCGGCCAAAGTTATTGGTTACATTTTTCGGTTCAGTCTTTCCATCAGGAGAGAACGCCCAAATGTCATACCGGTCATATAAAAATACCGTCTTGTCGTTTTCAGTCCAGCCAGCAACACCATAGGGTGATGGATCGTCTGGAACATCATTCAGTTCGTCTGCAAATTTTACCTTTAGGTCCTGGTTCAAGAAGGTAATGCTGCCTGTAGTAACATTGTAGGTGTACCAGCTCGACTTCTTCTTATCGAAGTACAAAACATAGTTTCCCATTGGAGAGGCCGTAGCATACCCGTTAACCCCTTCAAGAATCTTTTTCCTTGCGCCAGTTTTTACGTCAACCAGATAGTAGTCGCGGATACTGCCGCCAGTCCATTGTACCGGAACGCGATTTCCATAATCTGTAGATGCCAATACAAAGCTTGCATTTCCCTCACTTACAATACTCGCTTCAGGTAGTTTAGGATCGCTAAGTGGAATGATCCTAGGGTCGCTGTTGTAAATATCAATAACAGAAAGGAAGCTTCTTTTGGCTTCCTTATCTGCATTTTTCAATTGCATAGGTTGCAGATAGTCGTCTTTATAACCCCAGATGTCAAGCTTCGCGTGTTCAAAATCCACCAGTGTTGTGTCTTTGGGTTTTTTCATTGGCGCGATACCGAAGAAAAGCCGGTTGCCATCTTTACTGAAAGACAGGTCCGCATCTTCACTTAAGGTAAACTTTGCGGGCATCCCAGGTATGTCGTTTTCAACAAGAAGTTGTGCGGTGTCAATGGTTGGAGAACTGTAATAAACGCTGTAATTCTTTACTTCCTGCTTTTCAGGTCCGGTTTCACCGATAAAGGCGAGGTGTTCTCCTGGTTCATCGAATACAAAGTTCTTGAATGTTCCTTTTTGTTTAACCAGGGTTTTCAAAGTTCCTTTTTCTGTATTCAACAAAAACACACCTGTTGGAGCAGTTCTATCTTTTTTTGAACCGCTACATGAAAAAACCAATTCTTTGCCGTTCTTGCTGAATTTGTAGTCACTCACATACTTAAAACTACGCTGAATGCCGGTTACCAGATTTCTGAAAATCAGTTCAGTTCCTTCTTTGCTTGCCAGTACCTCCTTATCATCCTGGGCAAGGAAATCCTCTCCATCTTTTTTCATAGGGCTAGCTGCAGCTGGCACTGCTGCAATCGTTCTCTTTGCGGTATCTGGTTTTTCAAGTTGATACGCAAGTAGCGCGGCACCATTCTCTGGAATCTTAAATGATTTCACCCGTGGTACTTTCTGCAAAGTACTGGTGGTCAGGTTTACAAAGCCCAGGCTATCTTTGGGCATCTCATCTGATTTTTTCTTTTTTATCTTGGCAAGTCGTGTATCCTTATATAATGGCTTAATCAGAAAGGCTGCAAATTTAGCGTCCGACGAGAATTGAAGCATTCCAGCCCTAGGTACCTGCAGCTTATTGCCGGTTGTGGTATTGGTCAATTGCAGTTTACCATCTCCTTCCTGTTGTGCAATGGTGAACGCTACCCACTGCCCGTTATTCGAAATTTGCTTGCTTGAGATGCTTTCCCAGCTATCATAGACATTATGGTCCAGAGGTTTCTTTTGGGCGAACGCAGCGTTAACAAACAAAAGAAGAACCAGGGTGAGAGTTTTTTGCATGATGAGTTGTTGTTATTTAGATAATCTTTAAAAATGCTGTTTACTTACGCAAAATAGAATTTGTATGTCAAATATTACACAACGTCAAAGTATATAGACGGCTTAAATTGCAGATTACATAAAAAAAGCACCCTTTTGGGGTGCTTTTTGATTATTTGCTCTTTTTTTCTTGAATTTTCGTTTGCTGTTGCTGGCGCATGTAATCGTCCAGTCTAGTTTGGAATTTAGATTTCTTCTTCTTTTCTTCAGGCTTTGCTTTATTATCTCTTAGAATAGCATGAATCTTTTCATCATTAACCATCCGTTTAATCAGGAACTGCTGACCAAAGGTTAGCATGTTCGCCAAAAAGTAATAGTAGTTCAGACCTGCTGGATAATCGTTCAAAACACCCAAGAACACGATCGGCATGATGTAACCGATATATTTCATTTGTCCTGTAGCACCCGATACCTGATTGTTAAAATAGGTAAAGATCAAGGTGGAGATCGTCATCAAAATACACATCAGACTCAAGTGGTCTCCAATAAACGGTACGGTAAAACCAAATTTTATGAACTCATCATAGGTCGATAGATCATGCATCCAAAGGAAACTTTCTCCTCTTAACTCAAATAAGTTCGGGAAGAAGAAGAAGAACGCCATAACAATAGGTAGCTGTAGCACCATTGGCAAACATCCGCCTAAAGGATTTACGCCCACCTGCTTGTAGAGCTTCAAATATTCTTGTTGTAAAAGTGTTGCATTATCTTCACCAACTTTGGCCTTAATCTCATCCATTTCCGGCTTTAGAATTCTCATCTTAGCCATCGAGATGTATGATTTATAAGTAAGCGGTGATAAAGCTACCTTTAGTAGAACGGTAAGAACCAGGATGATTAATCCATATCCCCAACCAAAACCTTCCAGGAAGTTGAACACCGGTAATACAACAAAGCGGTTGATGTACTTGAGTGGCCAGTAGCCCATCTCAACGATCTTTTCAATTTCATGCCCTTGCTTCTGAAGTTCTGAAAACTTGTTGTTTCCAAAATAGAAGTTCATGGCATAGCTTTGTGCAGCAAGCTGATTGAATGGCAATTGCAAATTGGCACCGTACCATTTAATTTCTCCTGGAGTTGTAGAAACCTTAACTTCGATCTCAGCTTTGTTGAAACCATCTTTGGGTACCAGTACGCCGGAGAAGAAGTGTTGTTTGAAAGCAACCCATTCAATCTTTCCTTCCGTAAGATCTTCTTTAACATCTTTTGCGAAATCCAGGTGATCAGGATTCTTATCCAAATACTTATAATAAGGAGCAGAATAACGTTGTTCGTTCTTAACCGACTTCTCCTGCTGCATTAGCGTGGTTTCCCAGTTTAGTGTAACAGCATTCCCTTGCACAACCTGGTTTAAGCCATTAAGGTTGATGTTAAAGGTTACATTATTCTTGTTTGGCTGTAAATCATAGAAAAATTCTACATACTTATCTGCACTGTAGTTTGCACGCATCGTTACCGCAGTACCGGTGGTTGTACTTGTAAAGTACAGATCATTTGTATTGATGATTTTTCCATTCACGTTTAACTTCAAGCCAAACTTATTGGTGTTTCCGCTGAAAAGAACCAATGGTTTACCAGTAAAGGATTTTTCGTGTTTAACTTCTACGGCAAGTATTTTACCGCCCTTATTGGTTAAGGTAAGCTTTAACTTATCGTTCTCTAGAACAGTGGTTTTTTCAGTTCCAGTAAGGTTAGTTCCAAAAGGGCCTTTTAAAGTAGCTGAATCCAGTACAGTAGAAGCAGGGCTAGCCTTTGCGGCTGCCGGTGTTGCAGATCCAGTGGCTGCGCCACGTTTTGCGACTGAATCTGCTGCAATTCTTGCACTTTCTTTCTTTAATTCAGCCTCAGATGGCTTGAAAAAGTAGAAAGAACCTGCTAAAACGATCATGATCAGGAATAATCCTGTAAACGTATTTTTATCCATTATTGATTTTTGATGTATTAATTGGTCTTTTTCTTGGCGTGCTCAATTGCAGCGGCGACAAATTTAACAAAAAGTGGGTGAGGATTAGCAACTGTGGACTTTAATTCCGGGTGAAATTGTCCACCAATAAAAAATGGATGGTTCTTCAATTCGATTATTTCCACAAGCTTGCTGTCTGGATTGATCCCAGAGGCTACCATGCCTGCTTCTTCGTATTGTTTAAGGTATTGGTTGTTAAATTCATAGCGGTGTCTGTGACGCTCAGTAATATGTGGTTTTCCATAAGCTGCGAAAGCCTTACTTCCTTTCTTAATATCGCATGGGTAAGAGCCGAGTCGCATTGTACCACCTTTATTGGTAACGCTTTTTTGCTCTTCCATCATATTGATGACCGGATTTACCGT
>JAQBOT010000472.1 GCA_028287885.1 Pedobacter sp. | reverse complement strand
GCGCTTAACTTACATCCTGTGATGGTATCAGCACCACCTTAACTCGGATTGGTTGTGTAGGCTTAACAGCAGGTACTGTACTATATTCCGATGCCTGGATATCAAGAGTAATCCCACCGTTTACTTGTTGGTAAGAGTAACTGTCACCAGCGTAAACATAGGGCAATTGAATGTAACTGTCCACATTTTCCGGATGATCTACATAAACCAATATTCCTTCAATGTCTACATTGATCTGGTCAACCTCCGGAATATCCAGATCAGCGCTATACCCTTTCCCATTTGCGTAGGCAATCCATTGATCGGGCTGCACCGTCAGGATAATCGTGCGATTCTGCGTCTCCTGAACAATCGTGTCTTTTTTGCAAGAAGCCAAACCTAGTGTAGCCATGCAAACCAACAGTAAAATTTTTAGTTTCATATGTATGTGTTTGCAAATCAGCAACAATTAGTCTGCCATAAATTACTTTGGCTCATTAATTTCACGCACCCAGATGTTACGGAAACTTAGTGGCTCACTTTTGTCGCCATGTGCCTGCAATTTAATAGGCGAAGGCCCATGTGCTTGTTTGTAAGATGGTTGACCAACATATTGGGTTGGACCTTTAAGCTCAAAACCATTTTGAACCACAACACCATTAAAAAGCACGGTAACCTTAGCAGGCGTTTTCACGGTTTTATCGTCATTGAACGTTGGTGCAGTCCAAATCACATCATACGTTTGCCATTCGCCAGCTGGGCGGGAAGGATTAGCAAGCGGCGTTGTCTGTTTGTAGACACTGCCAGCCATACCGTTGGTGTATGTTTTATTTTTATAATTATCCAAAATCTGGAGTTCATAACCAGCATCACCTTTGCCGATAGAAGCTAAGAACAGACCACTATTACCACGTGCCTGGCCTTCTCCAGTAATGTTTGCAGGTATGCGCCACTCCAAGTGTAACTGGTAGTTGTTAAAAGACTGTTTAGTCTCGATGTTACCACTTGTTTTATCTACAGTTAAGATCCCGTTAGCAACTTTCCATGTCGCAGGTTTAGTTCTATCATCCGTCATCACCCATTGAGATAGATCTTTGCCGTCGAAAAGTCTAACTGCATCCGAGGGTGCATCAGCAACTGTTCTACCTGGCGTCACTTTCGCCGGCACCGGGGTGTAAAACTCGGTATCTTCATGTTTAGCAGCTTGTTGGGCATTTACCATACCTAGTCCAGTTATTAAAAATGAGGCTGTTAAGATTGTTTTTTTTAAATTCATGTGTTTAATGTTGGTTAGTAATGACCTAATATAGTGAAGAGTACGGTTAAAGCCAATCAACTACCACTTTTATTTCTTCGTTTGAGTGCTGATGAAGGATTTTACCAAAGTCTTTATAGGGTACTTTTTCTGTAATTACCTGCTTCATTTGCTCGGGCCAGGTGTCCACCGCCGCTTTCAGATAATCTACCGCCATCCTGTAATGTTCGGGACTTGCATTCACACTTCCCAGGACTACCTGGTTCTTCAAAACCATCTGCTGAATTATTTCTGCAGCCATAATGAGCTCTGGCCTTTCGCCAGAAGGGATTCCTGTGGTTACGTAGATGCCATTAATGCCTAAACCATCAATTAGATTGATCTGAAGCTTGGCGATGCCTGCAGATTCAAAGATGAAGTCACACTCTCCATAAACGTCATCTATGTCCATAACATCTATGTCGTTTCCGTTAATGTATTGCCCACCGATCGCCTGCAACAGCTGCGGTCTAAGGGAGTCTTCCGGAACGATATCCATACCAAAAACTTCGGCACCTTTCAAGCGCAAAGCGAAAGCGGCAAGTAAGCCTATTGCACCGATTCCGGCAACAAGGACGCGCTTTCCCTCCAACCAGTTCTCCGTAGTTATGATATCCTTTAATCGCGCCTGCTGAATGTTTAGCGCTTCATCAATCGCCTTAGCGGCAACAGACATTGGCTCAGTTAACACACCATAGTCTTTGATCTGCTCAGGCACCGGAATCAAATACTGTTCTTTGTCAACAACATATTCACACTGGAAGCCATCTGCACCTTTAATTCCGCGCTCGGTGTATTCACCAGTGTAACACATGTCGCTGCGGTTGCTTTTACAAGCATCACATTGCCCGCATCCCCGCCTAACCGTAAACACGCCGTAGTCGCCAACCATTACGGCTTTTACCGACGCGCCAACTTCCACAACCTGCCCGAACATCTCATGTCCAATGATAAGCTCTTTTTTGTTTTCAGGCGCATCCGCTCGTCCACCGCCGGCTTCCTCGCGGTCTGTTCCGCAAATACCCACTTGCCAAACCTTAATCTTCACTTCGTCCTCCGCCGTAATCTGTGGTTCTTCGACATCCGCCAGGTAAACGTTTGTTGTTCCGGGTTCCAGTGCAATCGCTTTCATAATCAAAAGTTTACGTTTTTCGTTCTCTTGTCGTTTAATTGTTTGTTCAGGTTAAAGGCTGCGCTGATCAAGCCCATGTGTGTAAAAGCCTGGGGGAAATTACCAAGGTGCTCACCCTTAAATCCCAGCTGCTCTGAATATATGCCGAGGTGATTTGCATAACCGAGCATCTTCTCAAAGTAGAAGCGGGCTTTTTCCAATTGTCCAGAGCGGGAAAGACATTCCACATACCAGAACGTACACATAGAGAAAGTGCCTTCATGACTTACAAAACCATCTGGCGCAGCAGCGTCAGGCAGATAGCGGTACACCATTGTATCTGAAACCAGCTCGTCTTCAATCCTTTTAAGAGTAGAAAGCCATTTTGGGTCTTTTGGACTAATAAAACGCACTAGTGGCATCAGCAAAGCTGATGCATCCACAGTTTCGGCGCCTGGATACTGCATAAAGGCTTTCTTGTCTTCATCCCAGAAATCAGTAAATACGCTATTAAAGATCTTATCCCGCTGCACTTTCCATTCCGGGTTTAATGGAAAAGATCTAGAATTTGCAATTTTGATGGCTCGATCTATGGCCACCCAACATAATAATCTGGAGTAAAGGAATTTTTTTCTACCGCCTCTCACTTCCCAAATGCCTTCATCCGGCTGATCCCAATTCCCACATAACCATTCCACATGCTTCTCCAGGTCCTTCCAGAAGTCGTACGATATTGGCTCCCCATACTTGTTGTATAAATAAACGGAATCAAGTAGTTCACCATATATATCCAACTGCAGTTGCCGGTAGGCGTCATTGCCAATCCTTACCGGACTAGATTTCTTATAGCCTTCAAATTGGTCCAGAACATGTTCTTTCAATTGCCTATGTCCATCTATGGAATACATAATTCCCAGCCTGTCGTTCCCTTTTATATCCTGGCAGAGTTTCTCTACCCATTGCATGAAGCCATTAGCTTCTCGGATATACCCAAGCTTTATTAATGCATAAACAGAAAAGGAAGCATCTCTGATCCAGGTATAACGATAATCGAAGTTCCGTTCACCGTCAATACTTTCAGGTAGACTAAACGTTGCAGCAGCTACTATAGAGCCGTATTTGTGTGAGGTTAAGAGTTTAAGTATAAGTGCAGAGCGGTTCACCATATCTAACCAGCGCCCCGTATATGTTGTTTGGGTTACCCAATTTTTCCAATAATTCACTGTACAGAACAAGCTTCTTGTGATAAATGCCTGAAAATCCTGTTCACCAGCATCATCCTTATCAATGTGCTCCAGTAAAAAGTCTGCTGTTTCTGTCGGAAGCAATGTGAATTTAGCAGTAACATCGCGCCCCTCAATCGCAAGTGGCACAGAACTTACCAGACGAAGCACCGTCTTATCCGGCCCAGCACTTCTTAGGATTAATTCCGTTTCTGATACGCGCTCAATCGTATGGTCGCTTCTACCATAGTTGAACCTTGGCATGCATTTCATTTTAAAAGTGGCATGTCCGCGGACACAAGTTACGCGCCGGATTAATTCATTTCCATTAGACTGTTCTTCAACAGGCATGAAATCAGTAATCTCCCCAACACCCTCTGCCGATAGGAATCGGGTTAATAACACGTTCGTGTCCGGTAGATAAAGCTGCTTAGTCTTCATCTCTTTGAACAGCGGGCTCAGCTCAAATGAGCCTCCTTTTTCATCATCCAGCAATGCCGCGAAAATACTTGGGGAATCAAAATGCGGAAAGCACATGAAGTCTATGGAGCCATTCAATCCAACAAGCGCGACCGTATTCAAGTCGCCAATAATTCCATAATTTTCAATTGACTGATAGCTCATAGGCACTCATAAAACGCCCTAAACGATTATAAGGTTTTACATTCTTAATTTTAAGGATTTAAAACTCTAGATATTTTCAGGGGCTCAACATTTCAAACCAATAATCTCAATTTTTGTTTATTGTAGTAAGAACATCCGCAAACCGATGGTAATGTTCCGTCACTAATCTTATACACCGATGAGCCTTGAAAAATATGTCTCCAAGCGTGATTTTACAAAGACCGCAGAGCCTAAATCCGGAAAAAGCGTTAATCAGGATAAACTGATGTTTGTAATTCAGAAACATGATGCCTCCCGCTTGCATTATGATTTTAGGCTAGAAATGGGCGGCGTATTAAAAAGCTGGGCAGTTCCCAAGGGTCCATCTACCGACCCCAAGAATAAACGACTGGCCATGATGGTTGAGGACCATCCTTATGATTACATGAACTTCGAAGGCATTATCCCACAGGGAGAATACGGTGGCGGAACGGTCATCGTTTGGGATGAAGGAAC
>JAQBOT010000444.1 GCA_028287885.1 Pedobacter sp. | reverse complement strand
ACGGTCTCGTACATATTCAACAGCTTTTGACTGTCTGTTTGTCCGACACGTTGCAACGGAATACCTGTCATCATAGACACAACTTCAGCTACGTTATCTTCCGAAACGGTATAGCGCTTACTTTTAGTTTCAGCTTCCCATTCAGCTTTCGCACGGTCAAGCTCTTCTAACAGATTCTTTTCAGTATCTCTTAGTTTTGCCGCCTCTTCATATTTCTGGCTTTTAACTACCTTATTTTTCTCTACCTTGATGTCTTCTATCTTGGTTTCAATTTCGATAATCTTTTCAGGAACATGAATATTCGTTAGGTGGACTCTTGAACCTGCTTCATCAAGTGCATCAATAGCTTTATCTGGCAAGAAACGATCTGTAATGTATCTTGATGTTAAAGCCACACAAGCATTGATTGCTTCGTCAGTATAAGTAACACCATGGTGATCCTCATACTTCTCTTTAATACGGTTTAATATCTCAATCGTTTCATCCGGCGTAGCTGGCTCAATCATCACCTTTTGGAAACGACGATCCAATGCACCATCCTTTTCAATGTACTGGCGGTACTCATCTAATGTTGTTGCACCAATACATTGTATCTCTCCCCTGGCTAACGCCGGTTTGAACATATTCGAAGCATCTAAAGACCCTGAAGCACCACCGGCACCAACAATCGTATGAATCTCATCGATAAACAAGATGACATCAGTTGATTTCTCCAATTCATTCATCACCGCCTTCATACGCTCTTCAAACTGACCGCGGTATTTTGTACCAGCAACCAACGAGGCAAGATCTAGTGTTACTACCCTTTTATTGAATAGAACTCTGGAAACCTTACGTTGAACGATGCGTAGCGCAAGACCTTCTGCAATTGCAGACTTACCTACTCCTGGTTCACCGATAAGAATTGGGTTGTTTTTCTTCCTACGTGATAGGATTTGTGAAACCCTTTCGATCTCTTTTTCTCTTCCCACAATAGGGTCTAAACGACCTTCTTCTGCAGCTCTTGTCAGGTCTCTACCAAAGTTGTCAAGAACAGGAGTTTTAGACTTTATGTCAGAGACCTTTTTCGGGCCGCTAAAGCTTTCCTCTTCACGATAATCATCGTCGTTCCCGGCAGAGGCACTGTTCTGAGTTTCGTCTCTAAATCCGTTTTTATTCACTTCAACTTCCTGTTTAAACACCTCGTAATTAATACTGAACTGTAAAAGTATTTGGGAGGCAATATTATCATCGTCACGCAGAATTGACAGCAATAAATGCTCTGTGCCAATAAGATCACTTTTAAATATTTTAGCCTCTAAATACGTGATCTTTAATACTTTCTCTGCTTGTTTTGTTAGGGGGATGTTCCCTAGATTTACGGTTACACTTGATGTACCCCGAACTGCATCCTCAATTGAGCGGCGAAGCTTGGAAGTATCAACTCCAAGAGATCTCAATATCTTTATTGCCATTCCATCGCCCTCGCGAATCAAACCCAATAATAGATGCTCTGCGCCTATGTAATCGTGACCAAGTCTCAGGGCTTCTTCCCTGCTAAATGAAATCACATCTTTAACTTGTGGTGAAAACTTAGCTTCCATATCTACCTTTCTTTACTGGAATGCTCTAAACTAAATAATTTGTTTTAATAAGCGAGACCATTTTTTTTATTTTATCAACAATTACGCCATGTAAGCTGATTATGTATATTGGTATGCCGTAATTTCACAAATTGTACTATCATTTGACTTTATTACTGATATTTGCAAATCAATATGCAAATATGTCAGACGAGAAAATAATCTTTTCCATGGCTGGGGTAAATAAGATTTACCCACCACAGAAACAAGTTTTGAAAAATATCTACCTGTCCTTTTTTTACGGCGCTAAAATCGGTGTAATTGGTTTAAATGGATCAGGAAAATCTTCCCTTTTAAAAATCATTGCCGGCCTTGATAAATCCTTTCAGGGAGAGGTCGTTTTTTCTCCCGGATATAGTGTCGGATACCTTGCGCAAGAGCCAATATTAGATGAGAGCAAAACCGTTAGAGAAGTTGTAGAAGAGGGAGTTGCAGAAATTACTGCCATCCTTAAAGCTTACGAAGAGATCAATGAAAAGTTTGGCCTGCCAGAGGTTTATGAGAACCCGGATGAGATGGATAAACTAATGGCAAAACAGGGAGAACTGCAGGATAAAATCGATGCATCAAACGCTTGGGAACTCGACAATAAACTTGAACGTGCGATGGACGCCTTAAGGTGCCCTGACCCTGACACGAAGATTGGCGTTTTGTCCGGTGGTGAACGTAGACGTGTTGCCATGTGCCGCTTGTTGTTGCAAGAACCAGATGTACTGTTGCTGGATGAGCCAACCAACCACCTTGATGCCGAAAGTATTGACTGGTTGGAGCAGTTTCTAAAGGACTATAAAGGAACGGTAATCGCCGTAACTCACGATAGGTATTTTCTTGACAATGTTGCCGGTTGGATTCTTGAATTGGACCGTGGTGAAGGAATTCCCTGGAAAGGAAATTACTCCTCCTGGTTGGAACAAAAAGCGAAACGCTTGTCACAGGAAGAGAAAACCGAGAGCAAGCGTCAGAAAACGCTGGAAAGAGAATTGGAATGGGTACGTATGGCCCCGAAAGCGCGTCATGCAAAGTCAAAAGCAAGACTATCAAATTACGATAAGCTAGCATCTGAGGACTCGAAAGAGCGTGAAGACAAGTTGGAGCTTTTCATACCACCAGGACCAAGACTCGGAAATGTGGTGATCGAAGCAAACAATGTAACCAAGGCCTATGGCGATAAGATATTGTTTGAAAACCTGAGCTTTTCTTTACCTCCTGCAGGTATCGTTGGAATTATTGGGCCGAACGGTGCTGGTAAAACCACTTTGTTCCGCCTAATTACGCAACAAGAAACGCCAGACATGGGTACTTTCCGTGTAGGTGACACTGTGGAGCTGGGTTACGTAGATCAGAACCACAACGACCTTGATCCGGATAAAACCGTATATGAAAACATCACAGACGGTCTGGATAACATTCAGCTTGGAAACAAAGCAGTAAACGGACGGGCCTACGTGTCTAAGTTCAACTTCAATGGCGGCGACCAGCAGAAAAAGGTAGGCATTCTATCAGGTGGAGAACGCAACCGCGTGCATCTTGCCATAAGTCTTAAAAAAGGTGCCAACGTATTGCTTTTGGATGAGCCGACCAATGATATCGATGTGAACACCCTTAGATCTTTAGAGGAAGCGCTAGAAAACTTTGGTGGTTGTGCAGTAGTAATTAGCCACGATAGGTGGTTCTTAGATCGGATTTGCACGCATATTCTTGCGTTCGAGGGAAACTCTTCTGTTTACTTCTTCGAAGGGAATTATAGCGACTATGAAGAGAACCGTAAAAAGCGTTTAGGAGACGTTACTCCACATCGTTTAAAATACAAAAAGCTTGCTTAATTGCGAGTCATAACTTAATTACACTTGCAAGTCAAACATTAACCTCCAAACTGTTGGAGGTTAATGTTTAAACTTAATTGCAGAAATCTGGTTATCTGGTTGTTCCAGCTGTCGGTTATCGCATTGTCAGCCACATTTCTCATCAGGTAGTTCCCTTGCTTCAAAATATCGTAAGCCTGCAGTTTTATTGATCCCTGCTCGCGCTTTAAAAATGTTTTTTCGAGAC
>JAQBOT010000421.1 GCA_028287885.1 Pedobacter sp. | reverse complement strand
TGCTTAAGAAATCTACCATTTTCTTATAGGCATCAAAACCATAAAAGTCATCTGCATTGATAACACAAAATGGTTCTTTAATTACGTGTCTTGCTGCAAGAATCGCGTGAGCAGTACCCCAAGGCTTAGCTCTTTCAATCTCAATGTCGACACCATATTGCTTGATGTCGAAGTTTTGGAAAACGTAGTCCGTTTCAATTTTACCTGCAAGCTTAGGCTCAAATTTAGATTTAAAGCTCTCTAAGTATTCTTCTTTAATGATAAATACAACTTTGCCGAAGCCGGCTTTAATTGCATCGTAGATAGAGTAATCAATAATCGTTTCTCCATTCGGCCCAAAGCCGTCTATTTGCTTCATGCTTCCGTAACGGCTCGCCATTCCGGCCGCGAGTATCAGTAAGGTTGGTTTCATCATGCTTAAATGCTAAAAAGGTTTAAAATGTTTTAATTTAAGGTTTTCTATTTAATGAAATAATTGAAAGCTTATGAATATCTAAAATCCAAGGCTCTTTTTAAAATTTATCTTGTGTACTTAAAGTCGTGGTCTTTTTCAATGCTAAGGAGCGAGTGATAAATCAGGCTAATAACATTATCTACATCTTCCTTGTGGATCATTTCTACCGTTGTATGCATGTAGCGCAGGGGTAAAGAGATCAATGCAGAAGGCACGCCGCCATTTGAATACGCAAATGCATCCGTATCGGTTCCCGTAGAGCGGGAGGAAGCTTGTCGCTGAAAAGGAATGTTGTTCTTCTCTGCCGAGGTAATCAGCAACCTGTTCAAGTTTGTTTGTACAGCTGGTGCATACGAGACCACAGGCCCTTTTCCACAAGCAAGGTCACCTTGTGTGATCTTATTAATCATTGGGGTAGACGTATCGTGTGTAACATCAGTAATAATGGCTACATGAGGTTTAATCCGGTGCGCGATCATTTCCGCGCCACGCAATCCAATCTCTTCCTGCACCGAGTTAACGATGTACAAGCCGAAAGGTAATTTTTGGTTATTCTCATGGAGCAAACGTGCTACCTCAGCAATCATAAATCCACCCGCACGGTTATCCAAAGCCCTACCTACATAATAGCGGTCGTTAAGCACCATAAATTCGTCTTCATAGGTAATTACACAACCCACATGGATTCCCAAATTTTCAACTTCTTCTTTGGTGGTACATCCACAATCCAGAAAGATGTTTTTAAGCGCAGGAGCCTCTTCTTTTTCGCCATTGCGCGTATGGATAGCAGGCCATCCAAAAAGTGCTTTAACAAGTCCTTTGTCCGTATGAATGTTTACTCTTTTTGAAGGTGCTATCTGGTGATCAGATCCACCATTGCGGATCACATAGATCAGTCCTTCGGAAGTAATGTAATTTACAAACCAGGAGATCTCATCTGCATGAGCTTCAATTACTACTTTAAACTCCGCCTCTGGATTAATCACACCAACAGCAGTACCATAGTTATCAATAAAACTTTCGTCAATATATGGCTTCAAGTAGTCGAGCCAAAGCTTTTGTCCAGGGTATTCAAATCCTGTCGGGGATGGATTATTTATATATGCTTCGAAAAAGCTCAGTGATTTTTCAGTAACTACAGAAACATGTTTCTGTTCATCTTCTTTCTTATCCATTTCTTATTGTTTAATTTATGATATTTAAGTTAAAAGTTCCACACCTAAAGCAAGAAAAGTTCCACATCCAAAGCAAGAATAATTCTTTCAGATGTACTTGCATAATCAGGCCAGGGATCTTTGTTGTCTTCCGCGGTAAAAAAAGTAAATTCCAATATTTGCAGTTATCATTAAAGCAGATCCTATGCAAAAGGCTGGCCAGTGACCAAGATCCCAAAGCCACAAACCTAATGCAGATCCAGCGGAGGCACCCACAAAGCTCACAGACATAAACACCGTATTCAGGCGGTTGCGCGCCTCCGGAACCAAGGCGTAAATGCGTGTTTGATTGGTCACGTGAATACTTTGCTGACCGATATCAAGCAAGATAATCCCAATTACAAACAAATAAACATGGCTTCCCGTAAAGTAGAAAGCAGCAATGCTGATCAACTCCATTACTAAACCGATAATTATGTTCTTCGCAGGATCACGGCCATCGCTAAACTTGCCCACTAAAGGTGCAGCCATCGCCCCGGCTGCGCCGGCGATACCGAACAAGCCAACTTGCATCGACTGGAAGTTAAACGGCGGTCCGGAAAGATATAAAACCATAGTAGTCCAGAAGCCGCTCAAAGTAGCGAAGGCAAGGAAGTTAATTATGGAGGTTTCTCTTAAAACAGGCTGTGTTTTTATATACGTAAGCAAAGAGGCCATAAGCTGCCTGTAAGAGCCCTTAAAGTCAGGCTGACTCTTTGGAAATCTTTTCCCCATTAACAACAAAAGGAAAACGCAAATCACCGCCGCTATCAAAAACATGGAACGCCAGCCCCACACAAAGCCAATTGCTCCACTAACAGCCCTAGAAGCTAGAATACCGATCAGCAAGCCACTCATGATAATTCCCACAGTATGCCCGCGCTCTTCGTCAGACACCAGATTAGCAGCCATAGGAAGGATCAACTGGGGCACGATTGAACTTGCCCCTATGAAAACGCAGGCAATTTCCAGAACCAGAAAAGAAGGAGCGAAGTACGCAAGTAACAAAGCAGCGATCGCAACCATGGTGATCACCAGAATCTGCTTGCGGCGCTCAAACATATCGCCAAGCGGAACCAGCAAAAACAAACCCAGCGCATAACCGGCTTGGGTCAGGTAAGTCGTTCTTCCAGCATAACTTTCAGAAATATGAAATTCCTTTGCAATCAAGATAACAAGCGGCTGGCAATAGTAAATGTTTGCAACAATCAGACCTGTACAAAAGGCCATCAGCAGGATGTCGGTACGGCTTAACTTCATTTATAGGGGAATGTTCCCGTGTTTTTTACGTGGATTATTAACTACTTTATTTTCGAGCATCTTAAACGCCTTAATCAGTTTAGTCCGTGTTTGGGCAGGCTCAATTACCTCATCGATAAATCCCCTTTCGGCCGCACGATACGGGTTTGCAAAGATCTGCGAATACAATTGTTCCTTTTCCATCAATTTTTGTTCCGGGTTTTCCGCCGTGTTAATTTCCCTTTTAAAGATTATTTCTGCTGCACCTTTGGCGCCCATCACCGCAATCTCTGCCGTAGGCCAGGCAAAATTTAAGTCTGCACCAATATGTTTAGAGTTCATCACGTCGTATGCGCCGCCATAGGCTTTTCTGGTAATCACGGTAATCCGAGGAACAGTCGCTTCGCTAAATGCGTAAAGCAGCTTAGCTCCACTAGTAATTATCCCATTCCACTCCTGATCCGTTCCAGGAAGAAAACCTGGAACATCTTCAAACACCAACAGCGGTATGTTGAAACAATCACAGAAACGTACAAACCGGGCTGCTTTAATGGAAGCGTGAATGTCAAGCACACCAGCTAAATACGCAGGTTGATTACCGACAATCCCAATGCTGCGACCGGCAAGACGTGCAAAGCCCACAACAATGTTCTCAGCATATTCCTTGTGTACTTCCAGAAAGCTTTCCGCGTCAGCTATCTCTGAAATTACATCACGCATGTCGTATGGCTGATTTGCGTTTTCAGGTAAGAATGTATTCAAAGAAGTTCGTGCTTCATCCTGCGGCGTATAAGGCAGCTTCTCAGGGATCTCCTCGCAGTTCTGCGGCATGTAGCTCAACAGTCTTTTCACATGCGTAATTGCATCAAGCTCGTTCGTGCAGGCGAAATGCGTTACTCCCGATTTTGTTGCGTGCGTTAAAGCTCCGCCCAGTTCTTCGGAGCTCACAATTTCATGCGTCACTGTTTTCACCACGTTCGGGCCCGTAACAAACATGTACGATGTATTCTGAACCATCAGGATAAAATCTGTTATGGCAGGAGAATAAACAGCACCCCCTGCACAAGGCCCCATAATTGCAGAAAGCTGTGGGATAACGCCTGACGCCTGTACATTTTTATAAAAGATATCCGCATAGCCTCCCAAGGATACTACACCCTCCTGGATTCTTGCGCCACCACTGTCATTTAAACCAATAAGCGGAGCACCATTCTTCATGGCCAGGTCCAT
>JAQBOT010000418.1 GCA_028287885.1 Pedobacter sp. | reverse complement strand
AAACGCAGGAAAAATCCAGTATCACCTTCCCAGGTTACCAGGAGTGAGCGGAAATAGCCAATTTGATGCCCCCAAGTTTCAGGATCAACACCAAACGTTTCTACTTGCCTGGTATAATCAATATATGTACTGCAGATGGTATCAATTGACTTGAAGTATTTGCCCTTATTATTAACAACCAGAGCTGGCGTGTATTTGTTCAATGCCAACGAAGTTGCTTCTTTCTCATCGTGCTGGAGAATTTGTTCGTGTTTATCACAGCCCATTATCGCGGTTACTATAGCAAGGAACAAACCTGCTTTTGACATCAGTTTTTTCATGATTTTAAAAGTTAACTCAATTTGAGACTGTATATTATTTATGTGCATCGTAAACACTCTTGTCTGTTACGTACCGGATGTTTGTTATGGCCCAGGACCAGGGCGCATAGACGGGACTTGAATTGTAGAAGATTTGCACCCGGTTAAAAGGAATGTCGGACTTGATAGCATAAAGGCGTGCTCCTGATGGAGAAGTCACCTCATTTTCGAGAAAACCGATTGGTGTGTCGTCTGGTAAATTATCCGCATCATAGTATTTGACTGAATAGGCGAATGGTGCTACACTAGTTTCCCCAACTTCTGCAGAAAGTTCAAAGCCGAATACATAACATTTTTTTGAAAGGGTAATAGTTGTTCCATAACCGCCAGCCATCCACAACACTGCTGGATTTTCATCCTCTACATAAGGCGCTTTATTCCAGTTGGCCCACCAGGTGTTAGGGGCCGGAGATTTTTTCGTAAACAAACCAAGGTCACCCAAGATTTCTAACGATAAATTGCCATCAGTAATCGTGAATGCGTAGCCATCTGGTATGTTCGATATGTTGATTTTCTTGGTGTACTTCAAATATGGATCACATATAGTATCAATCGAGACGAAATATGCGCCCATCGTGTTCCTCACAGTTGATGGAACAAAGTTTACAATTTTTGCACTTGGCTGATCACTAGAAATCGTGGTAGCCAGTTGTTCATTCTTGTCACATGCGGTTATTCCCAGGATTATCGCCAGGAGTGGACCAAATTTGATCGCTTGGTTTTTCATATGATAGATATTTAAGTTTGATTCTAAGCTGTTGTTACTTTTTCAAATTCTGCGGGATCATTCGGCTAATCGTATTTGTGTTTATCATATATTTCCTTATCTGTTACGTAGCGGATATTGGCTATGGAGACTGCACGAACCGGATCCGCTGAGCTATAATCATAACTAATTCTAATTCTATCAAACGGTACATCCGACTTAATTGCGAATAGGCGCGCACCGCTTGGCCAAGTAATTACCTGGTGGACAAAACCAATTGGTATTTCCCATAGAGGTTTTCTACACTTGGTGGTACAAAAGCCGTTATTTTTGTTTTTACCACAGATGTGTCTAATTGCTGACTTAGTTGTTCGTTCTTGTCACAAGCTATAATGACAAGCGTACATGCGGTGATTAGAAACGCATTTAAATTTTTCATGTAGATTGGTTTGATATGTGAAATCCATTCAATTGTATTTTCTTCAGTAAGCTTAGTTTGATAACATTGACCAACAATGGTGACATGCCCATATACTTGGGGGGCTCTCCTCTTTAAAAGCAGGCAGGAACGACGCAAGTGCGATTAGTCGGGTTGGGTAGTTTTTCATAGTTGTAGGTATTTAGAGGTTTGTTGTTCTTGGACCAAGTAAGTTAACTTGAATAGACAGTTATGCTGGAGGAGCTACAACTTAAATATGGACCGGCTTCACGATTGTGGTAGTACCAATTTAATCATTAAGAAAAAAAAAGTTTGTAGTAAATGCATGAAAGGTAGGGTGTTTACTACGCTATTTAGATCGTATAAAAGCCTCTGGTTTCGACGTTAAGACGTTAGGTCCTATTGAATGTTGTTATTACCGGGATATCGCTTTAAGCACTTTTATATTTAAATATCAGTTATATAGCTTTAAGGAATTTCAAACTTAAGCACTACACATCCCCTCCTGTATTTATTATGCTTTTTATATAGCTTTAATTTGTTGAACGAATGGAGAACTGAACACCTTGGTAGAAGTTTCGGTGTAAAGCTTTATTACGCAACTCGGAGTAGCTCATAAGACTGGCTTAGCTCCTCGTCTTGAATTTGTATAACTATTAAAATTAATTGTGCCTTCTATGAAGACTACCTTGATTTCATTTGCTATGCCCATGTCGAAAGACAAACCTCTGTTCCCGACAGGTACATGGAAATGCTATGTCGAACTTATCAGCCTATTTTTCCTGTTTTTGCTGGCTTCTTCCTGTACGTCTGGCCATAAAATTGATCCGGAAAAAGCAAACCACGGCAATATTAGTAGCAAAGAAGTGTCTGCGACCAAATTGCAGGGCGCTATATCTCGAGATTTCCTTATTGTACCTGGACAATCTATCGGTAGAATTCAGTTGAGTTCAAACGCCGAATCTGCTTATCAATTACTCGGTAAAGCAGACGCTGGAGATGCTGCCATGGGAAAGTCGATTGCGACCTGGTTTTTTGATAAAGATTCTACCAAAAATTTGTCTATTTATACGAGTCGGGATTTAGGTGTTGATAATCCGCCAGCTTTAATCCGGGAGATTCGCGTAACGGCTCCCAGGTATCGAACTGCAGATGGAATTGGACCGGGTTCGTCTAAAGAGCTTGCTCAAACAAAATATAAACTTGAAGCCGCCCTGCCGTATCAAGTAGGGAAGGACAGCGTCAGTCTTTATTTCGACAGATCAGGCATTGGGTTTGAGTTTTATAAAGACCATTTATGCCGGGGCATTTTAATCTACCAAAAAGGGGTTCTATCGCCCAACAACTATTTAAAGTTTATACCATAAACAAATTATTGGACTTGTCTGAGGAATTGGAAGTTCTGGATGAGCTGTATAGCCGCCGGATATAAGCTGATGTTTTCATTGACTGTCTGGTAGCTTATTGAAGCGCTTCTATCTGGAATTGTAAATTTGTAATTTAACCTGATTGAATTGCATCATATTTTAATGGTTTATACTAGCCAGCTGCTGTTATTTAAGTTATTGGGATAACTCGTATAAAATCTCCGGTTCATTCGCATCAGGATGTTCAGGGCAAGTTGGGAATTCATGTGGTTTGGAATGCATTAATATTTAAGGATCAGCTTGTTTTATAATGATCAATCAAGCAGTTGGGAGCTAATGTCATTTATCTTGTAAAATTTGCCTGGTATTACATTGATGAAAACAAGTATTTGGGATATTACGTTGTGTAATGCGATCTTAGCAGAATGGGTTTGTTTTTGCACATTGGTTTATGGAAGATACTAAAATTGAGACGGCTTTAGCAGGTCTAAGCCTAAAGCAGTTCATGGGACAAATAAACCAGGATCGCCCGGAAATCACTGGTGGATGCGTATTGCTGATCAATGCCAGCTCTAGTACAGCCATGATTTTAATGGCATTAAGGATTAGCCTTAAGCGAAATAAGGATGCTGGGTTAAAACGGTCACTTAGAAGGAGGATCCGGTCTTTAACCACTAGCCACGTTCAATTGTTCGAGGCAGCGGAAAGTGATTTAAAGATCTTCAATGAGTACCGTTCTGCTTTAAAGTCGAAATCCAAGAACAAGGCGACAAAGCTTATTTCCAATTTAATTAAGGCTACTAAATCCCTTTTAGAAGCTGGAACGCTGTTATCTAAAACAATTGAAGAAGCCAGATCAACCTTAGCCTATGCCGACATTACCGTTACTAGTGACGTTGAAGCTGGTTTGTTAATTTTGGAGGCCACTTTGAAAGCAATCCAGAACATGGCGGAGAGTAATCTACGTATGGTGGAAAGTCAATCGCATTGAACTTAGATGATAACAAGAATAGCGTTGTCGTACACCTACAAAGTGTTATTGTATATCACTGGGAAAGATGCTCTACAATATAAATACAGGCATTGTACAATCTACACTTAGTTCTTATGAATTCTTTTTGTGTGCTTCTCAGTGACTTAACCTACTTGAACACCCTTTTTTAACAAATTGTTTTGCAGTCCAGAATATTTATCTACTTTTGCAGTCCACTTCGGAGGAAGCGGATAAGTGAAAGGGAAACTT
>JAQBOT010000408.1 GCA_028287885.1 Pedobacter sp. | reverse complement strand
TAGGTAAATAATTAAGCGCCTAATTGTATAACTTTGTTTTACATCAGCGTCATGAATACAAATACCCGCCAAAACCTGTTAATTGCCTTCACCTATTCTTTAACGCTGATAGGTGGGATGTTTCTCGGCTATAGATTTCTTAAGGATCAAGGGTATAGCATTCAAAAAAATGTGAGCTATGCCGACAACAATACAGAGAAAGTTGACGAGATCATTCATCTTATAAACAAAAACTATGTTGATGAGGTAAATACCGATACACTTACGAATCTACCAATCGACAGCATCTTGCATCAGCTGGATCCACATAGCATGTATCTGCCGCCGGCGAAGGCCTATGAACAGAACGTAGACCTGGAGGGACAGTTTGAAGGTATCGGAATTGAATACTACATTTTGAACGACACCTTGCTGGTGACTAACGTTGTCAAAGACGGGCCGGCATTTGCCGCAGGTTTAAAGCTGGGAGATAAAATCTTGAAGGTGGACAACAGCAATGTTTCTGGGCGTCATTTGCCGAGAGAACAGATGATAGGCAAAATTAAGGGGCGCAAGGGTACATCCGTTCAATTGACCATTATGCATGTAAATGGCCCAAATCCGGTAAAACTACTCGTAAAACGCGGTAAAGTTCAGGTGAGCAGCATTGATGCGGCTTATATGCTAAACAATGAAACTGCTTACATTCGGATCAGTAAGTTTGGCGCCAATACAGACCTCGATTTTGTGGATGCAGTAAAGAACCTTAAAACACAAGGCATGGCCAAGCTGGTGTTGGATCTGAGGGACAATGGCGGCGGTTACCTAACGGCCGCGACTGGCCTTGCAAGTCAACTTCTGCCGGAAAACAAGTTGATTGTTTATACGCAAGGAAAACACGAACCTCGCACAGATTACATAGCCACTGGAGGCGGTGAGTTTGAGCAAGGCAAACTCGCGGTGCTGATTAATGAAAACACAGCATCGGCAAGTGAAATATTGGCAGGCGCAATTCAGGATCTGGATCGTGGTATTATTATCGGACGCCGTTCTTTTGGTAAGGGCCTGGTTCAGGAGCAATTCCCCTTTGGAGATGGCTCCGCACTGAACTTAACAATAGCAAGGTACTATACACCGCTGGGAAGAAGCATACAGAAGTCTTATAAGAAGGGCTACACGGCTTATCACAATGAGATTGATGAACGGTATACAGATGGAGAGCTGACGGATGACAACAGCCCTTTTAGGGATTCATTAAAAAGGAACACAGCTTTTATTACCAGTTCGGGAAAGAAAGTGTATGCTGGCGGAGGCATACAGCCAGATCTGTATGTGAAAATAGATACCTCGGGCCTAAGTAAATCTTACACCACCTTGGTTGGTAAGAAGGTGTTGTTTGATTATGTGTTTGATGTTTTAGCTAAAAGGTATCGCGCCAGCAGCCTGGATCAAAGTTTGCAAACCTTTAGCATCAGCGAACGCGACTACAAAGACCTAATTAGCTATATTCAAAAGAAAAATCTAAAGGTTGACTCGGGGCAGCTTAGCCATTCAAAAGCCATGATAGCTACTGACCTTAAAGTTTTGCTTTACAAGTTTTACTTCGGGGAGGAAGGCTATTACAAAGCGGCCAATATAAACGACAAAATGGTTAAGCAAGCCCTTGTTAGCTTGCAATAACCATCTTTAGTATTGTTGTTTGATAAATATTTTTTGTTGATGAATAGACCCTGTTCTTATTTCTGTCTGAAATAAATCTGCATTGGCACACCTTTGAAATCGAAGTGTTCACGAATCTTGTTCTCAATAAAGCGCTTATAAGGCTCTTTAATGTATTGTGGAAGATTACAGAAGAATGCAAACATTGGTGAAGTCGCGTTGATCTGTGTGATGTACTTGATCTTAATGTACTTGCCTTTTGAAGACGGCGGTGGATATTTCTCGATGATCGGAAGCATGATGTCGTTCAATTTCGACGTTGGTATTTTCTTGCCTCTGTTTTTAAATACTTCAAGGGAAGTCTCTATCGCCTGGAAAATACGCTGCTTGTTGATGACTGAGGTAAAGAGAATTGGAACATCTGTGAAGGGCTGCAGTTTCTGACGAATCTGCTCTTCAAATTCTTTAACCGTGTTGTTGTTCTTCTCGATTAAGTCCCATTTATTAACCAGGATTACAATACCTTTTTTATTCTTTTCGGCAAGGTGAAAGATGTTTACATCCTGAGATTCCAAACCTTCAGTCGCGTCAATCATTAATATGACAACATCCGCTTCTTCTAAGGCTTTGATGGTCCTCATTACAGAATAGAACTCTATATTCTCTTTTACTTTGGTCTTTTTTCTCAGCCCGGCAGTATCAATGAACATGAACTCATGCCCAAATTGATTGTAATGAATATGAATGGAATCTCTAGTGGTACCTGCAATTGGTGTTACAATATTACGTTCTTTACCAATCAATGCATTGATTAAAGAGGACTTACCAACATTTGGCCTTCCAACGATTGTTAGCTTAGGTAATGCGTTTTCTTCTTCAACGATATCTTCAAAGTGGGTAATGACATCATCAAGCAGGTCTCCTGTTCCAGAGCCTGTCATTGAAGATATTGGATAGATTTCGCCCAATCCAAAGCGATAGAATACAGAGGCTTCATTTTGAAGCGCCGTGTTGTCTACTTTGTTTACAACGATAAATACCGGTTTTTTACTTCTGCGTAGAAGCTGCGCGATTTCATCATCGAAATCTGTGATGCCAGTAGTTACGTCTACCATAAACAATAAAACGGTTGCCTCCTCGATGGCAATTACGACTTGCTCGCGGATTGCTGCTTCGAAAACATCTTCAGAATTGGCTACATAACCACCTGTATCGATTACCGTAAATTGTTTGTCTGTCCATTCAGCTACTCCATAATGGCGGTCGCGGGTGACACCGCTAAAATCATCAACAATAGCTTTGCGACTTTCGGTTAAGCGGTTAAAAAGAGTTGATTTGCCTACGTTCGGTCTTCCGACAATTGCAATAATGTTACTCATATGTTGTGTGAATTGTATTCGTTATTAAGGGGTTGCAAAGGTACGCTTAATTATCGTACCCGAAACTTTTTAGGTAATTCTTTTTGCTACGCCAATCTGGGAGTACCTTTACGAAGGTTTCCAGGAATACTTTTTGGTCTAAGAATTTTTCTATATCCTTCCTTGCTTCCGTACCTACTTTCTTAAGCATGGAACCACTTTTGCCAATAAGAATGTTTTTTTGCGATTCCCTTTCTACGATAATCTCTGCACTGATCCTTGTGATTTTTTCTTCTTCTTTAAAAGCTGTAATAACGACTTCTGTACTGTAGGGGATTTCCTTTTGATAATTGTTAAAGATCTTCTCCCGGATGATCTCGGAAACAAAGAACCTTTGGGTCCGGTCTGTCAGATCTTCTTTATCGTAATAGGGTGCATGTTCAGGAAGGTAGTCCAACACCATCTGCAGGATGCCATCAAGGTTGTATTTATGAAGTGCTGAAATTGCGAAGATGTGTTTCGGATTTAGCTTTTCCTGCCAGAAGGCTGATTTCTCGTCCACCTGTTCTTGCGTCGCGTTATCGATTTTGTTGATCAGTACAACCATTGGAATGGTTGTGTTTAGGATTTTCTCCAACACATCGTTCTCGTCATACTGCTCATTGATATCCGTGACGAACAGAAGTAAATCGGCATCTGTTAACGCACCATTAACAGAATGCATCATAGAATCTTGTAGGCCGTAACGAGGTTTTATCACGCCTGGGGTGTCAGAAAAAACGATTTGATAGTCTTCTTCGTTAACTATTCCGAGGATGCGGTGACGTGTTGTTTGTGCCTTAGGCGTTATAATTGAGAGCTTTTCGCCGATAAGAGCATTCATTAGGGTAGATTTGCCCACATTCGGCTTACCAATGATGCTTACGAAACCTGCTTTATGTGACATAAAATCTTTTTTTAAATAAATTTGCTTTGCAAAGAAACGAAATATATCTTTGCAGACCAATTTAAAAACAACGTAAGACATTTCTTAAACGTTTTAAATTGACATATAGTGCGGGGTGGAGCAGTTGGTAGCTCGTCGGGCTCATAACCCGAAGGTCATCAGTTCGAGTCTGGTCCCCGCTACCTGGAAAACAATTGGTCTCTGGATTGAACGTTTATTAATGGCCCGTTCGTCTAGGGGTGAGGACGCCAGATTTTCATTCTGGAAACAGGGGTTCGATTCCCCTACGGGCTACAGCCCAAAAGAAGCGCAAGCTTCATGTTAAAATATAGTGCGGGGTGGAGCAGTTGGTAGCTCGTCGGGCTCATAACCCGAAGGTCATCAGTTCGAGTCTGGTCCCCGCTACCAAAGAAAGCATGACAGAAATGTTAGTCGCTTTTGATGGCCCGCTCGTCTACCGGTTAGGACGCCAGATTTTCATTCTGGAAATAGGGGTTCGATTCCCCTGCGGGCTACTTGAAGGGTAGAGTTCTTAAACAGAGCTCTACCCTTTTTTTGTGTCTTAGTCGACCGTGCTAGCATTTCTTCGCTAGTTTCTCTTCATAATAACTTCTCGAGGCTGTCTTTGTAAGTCCTACCCACCGGAACAGGCTTCCCGCTCACTTCCAGCATTTCTGCAGTGTAGGCATTTACCTTATCTAGCGCTACAATGAATGAGCGGTGAACACGCACAAAACGGGATCTTGGTAGCAACTCCTCAATCTCCTGTGTACCCATCTTTGTTAGGTAACTCTGCTGATCTGTTACGATCTTGATGTATTCACGCTGACTTTCGATATAAAGGATGTCTGAGAAACAGATCTTCACTTTTTTATACTGTACGTTAAGGTACAGATATTCCTTCGCTTCAGTGGTTGTTGGCCTTTTAACTTTTCCAACGGCCTGCAGGAAACGTTCGAAGCCAAATGGCTTCATGAGATAGTCTGTTACATTAAGCTCAAAGCCTTCAACGGCATACTGGTGGTACGCTGTGGTGACGATAACCGCCGGCGGATGCGCTAGCGTACGTAGGAAGGCCATTCCTTTTACTTTTGGTAGGTGAATATCCAGGAAAATAAGATCAGGCTGATTGTTCTGAAGGAACTCCGTGGCACGCAGTGCATCTTTAAAGGTTCCTGTCAGACGCAGGAAGGGTACCTGTCCGATGTATTCGGCCAACACTTTAGCGGCGAGAGGTTCGTCCTCGATTATAATACAGCTGATCTCAGACATGACTGGCCAGGTTAATCTTCAACGTTGCCACAAATTCCTTTTTTTCCTGATGAACGCTTAGACTGTACTCGGTATACTGCAGTTCCAATTGACGTCGTAGGTTGGACAGCCCGATGTTTTCAGTTACAACTGCTTTTTCATCTGATACTTCAGAAGAGTTTTTCACTATAAAACTGAGCTGCCGACGGTTCACTGAAAGGTGAATATCGGCATAGGGATTTTCCATGGTCTCGGAGACACCATGCTTAAAAGCATTCTCTACAAGCGGGATCAGCAACAGTGGAGGAACGGCTTGTTTCATATCCTCAATATCGTGATTAAAATTAAGCCTTAAGGAGTGATCGTAACGCAATGTTTCCAGCGCTAAGTATTCTCCAATGATACGAACCTCATCTGCAATGGCAATATAGTCGCTAGCCGTCTCGTAAAGCATAAAGCGGAGCATGCCAGAGAGGCGCAGTATCGATTCGGGTGCAAGGTCACTTTTGTCTCTGGCGAGTACGTAGATATTATTCAGTGTATTAAAAAGGAAATGTGGGTTGGTCTGCGCGCGCAGGTAATGCAGCTCGGCCTCTCGCTTTTCCAGGCGAAGTTGTTGAGCCGACAATTTAAGTTGCTGGTGGTTGTAACGATACTTTAGTACTCCAAAGAATAAAACAGAAAAGAGGCCGTGCGGAACGATATAGGTTGTGCCTTTTTCAATAGTCTCAAATTTGATCAAGGCGGTGTAGATGTCGAGCTGAATTCCGATAAAGCGCCAGGCGTACAGGCAAAAGGAAAATATAAAGAAAAGACTAATGATCGCCAAAAACCACCAGATTATTCGCATCATAGCTGGCCTGTTTTTCCTTAAATACAAGAGCGCGTATTCGAAGAAAAGGAAGTTGACTACCGTGATATACAACATAAGCCAGGCATTGTTGAACAGCCTTGGCCAAAATGGACCTGGCCCCTGTGCTGAATCGGTAATCAGCCAAAAGGCCAAACAAGCGAGCGCCGTTTGGCCATAGAACTTAAACTGTTGTTTGCTGATCCGAATTTGCATAATGGGTAAAGTTAAAAATAGGCATTTCCGCTCAGCTGCGGATGGCCATTTTCTGCAGTTGGTTGACCAATTTGACTTGTATGTAGACGGCAGTGTTTGGGCTTGATTTAATTGATTATTCTTACTTAAAATAAGGATAACAGATTGTAGAAAAGGCTAATAACAACCGAACCAAACAACTAAATGAGATATCATGAAAAATACA
>JAQBOT010000367.1 GCA_028287885.1 Pedobacter sp. | reverse complement strand
TTTCGTTCAGAGGAAAAGCTTCAGGAAAAATCAATTTGCGCATTAGCGCTTGTTGGTCTGTGATTGCAAAAGCTTGTTTATTTTCAAAAGGAACAGTATGACACCAGGGAATATCCCCTTGAGCTCTCCAATACCAGGATGGGAAAAGGATATTTAGATAGCGCAGATCATCTGGTCAACAAGCCGTTTTCTCTTGAGAACAAAAATGCTTTTGCAATCACAGACCAACAAGCGCTAATGCGCAAATTGATTTTTCCTGAAGCTTTTCCTCTGAACGAAAGGTATCATCTAAGGGCATCTGATTACAATTTGATCTATACATTTATGAGCAAGCTGCCGCCAGAAAGTGATTACCCGAAATACAATCCTGACGACTTTTGGCCAACCTATGCAAAAATGCTTTATTATGGAAGAAAGAAAGATGCAGTCATGGACCAGAACATTAGAATTTTTAATAAATATGGTGATTCCTACGGATTTATTATAGACAACTCCTATTTCGTGGATTTCAAAAACAAGATAGAATACTTCCTTACTGCAGTGGTACATTCTAATGATGACGGAATATACAACGACGAGAAATATGGGTATGAAGATGTCTGCTATCCATTTGTGGAGAAACTGGGTCGCTTAATATACGATTATGAAAAGTCGAGACCGAAGGAAGTTCAGCCAGATTTAAAGCGAATGAGAATGGATTATCATTGATGGTACAGCGCTGGTTTTGAATATGTAAAATGGTAGAAAGTACCAAAGGCAAGCAAATCAGGCGGTATATTTAACATCTTTAATTGCGTATTCCCTAAAATTATAGTGATTTAATTACGTTAATTTGCAACTGGCTTTTACAGTTTAGGTTCACGATTTACGAAATATTTGATTTTACGACATGTTTAAAGAAATCCGGAACAAGTATATCCGATATATAATCCTGTTTATATATTGTGTTATAATGTTTTTTTGCGCTTTACAACTAAATTTTCTCTGGCTGTTCGGTTACTCTCCCTCCTATTCAGACATTAAAGCGCCAACGCAACGGGTTGGTTCAGAATTATATACTGCCGACGGTAAATTAATTGGACGCTATTTTAAGGAAAACCGTACCCCGGTAGCCTTTAAGGAGATTGCGCCAAGTGTTATCAATGCCCTGGTCGCTACCGAGGATGTCCGCTTCTACCAGCATATGGGTATAGACTTTTGGTCACTTCTTTCAAGCAGCATTTCAACTGCAACGGGCGACAAACGTGGTGCAAGTACAATAACTCAGCAGTTGGCAAAAAACCTATACCGAACACGGTACAATAAATCACAAGGCTTTGTAAAGCGCATTCCAATTGTCCGTACAATCGTCTCCAAGCTTAAAGAATGGATGACAGCCGTTAAACTGGAATCGAACTATTCTAAAAACGACATCATCACCATGTATCTGAATACCGTTCCTTTTGGAAACAACGCCTACGGAATTAAGACTGCGGCCCGGACCTATTTTGACCGGGAGACGAATCAATTAACAGTACCAGAATCGGCGATGCTTGTTGGGATGTTAAAGGGAACTTCCCTATATAATCCACTAAGAAATCCAGAAAAAGCACTTGAACGCAGGAATATAGCACTTGCGCAGATGAATAAATACAAATACATCAGCAATGCTGAGTTTGAAGCGTATAAAAACACGCCCATTCAGCTGAAAGCCGGCGATATCGACGAAAGTAGTGAAGGTGACTCTTACTTAAGGGCTGCTGTTGCCAAATACCTGGAAAAATGGTGTACAGATAACGGCTATGACTTATATGAAGATGGATTGAAAATCTATACGACAATCGATTCAAAGCTTCAAACTTATGCAGAAGAAGCCGTTGCCGATCAAATGAAAACCTTACAAAAAAGGTTTTATAATGTATGGGGCAAGGAGGATCCCTGGTATGACTCTGAAAAAAAGAAAGTCGATTATCCAACACGTGCGATTCACAATCTCCCAATCTATGCGTTGTTGAAGAAAAAGTTTGAGAACAGCCCGGATTCGATAGATGCTTACTTCAATAAAAAGAAGAAAATGAAAGTTTTCTCTTGGAGTGGAAACCGTGATACGCTATTTTCTACACTTGATTCGGTACGTTACTACGGCAAGATCCTGAACACAGGTATGATGACAATGGAACCTGCCTCGGGTAAGATTAAGGTTTGGGTTGGCGGAATTAGCCATCGCTTCTTTAAATACGACCACGTTAATCAGGCTAAGCGCCAGGCCGGATCAACCTTTAAGCCCTTTGCTTACCTGGCTGCCTTGGAAAGCGGTATGAGCCCTTGTGACACATTTATAGACAAGCCAGTTAGAATTGCCTATCAGGATAAAGGAAAAACTGAATATTGGGAACCCAGAAACGCAAGTTATAGCAGCACCTACCGCGAGACTTCCTTGCGCCTTGCGATGGCCAGATCAATAAATACGGTTACAGCACAAGTAACTGAAAAAGTTGGCTGGGATAGCGTGGTTAAATGGGCGCACGAATGTGGAATAGATAGCCGTTTAGAATCTGTACCTTCTGTAAGTTTGGGCCCGAATGATGTTTCGGTCTACGAAATGGTAAAGGCCTACGGAACATTTCTAAATAATGGTGTTAAAACAGATCCCATTTTAGTTGAGAAAATTACCGATCTTGATAACAATACCATTGAAGACTTTAAGCCAAAAACAAAAAAGGTGCTTTCGGATGAAATATCCTGGCTAATGTTGTATATGTTTAGAGGTGGAATCGATGAACCAGGAGGAACTTCACAAGCACTTTGGGAATGGGATCTTTGGAAGAAAAACAACCAGATTGGTGGTAAAACCGGAACATCATCAGATTACGTAGATGCTTGGTATATGGGCATTACAAAAGACTTGGTGACAGGTGTTTGGGTTGGTTGTGATGAACGTACGGCACACTTTAAAAACGGTGAAACGGGTGAAGGTGGCAAAACTGCCCTTCCGATCTTTGCTAAGTTTATGGAAAAAGTATACCACGATCCACAATCAGGCTATACTTACGGCCCTTTCCCGAAAGCTAAAGAGAAAATCACCAGAGCAATTAACTGTCCTACCCCGAGATATGTGGTGGATACAACAACGACAGATAGTGTAGCGGTAGATTCTACTGACATGGATGTAGTGCCTGATGAGGAAAACCAGACCTTGCCAACTGAAGACACGCCGGCCCCGGTAGAAAATAAGACACCAGCCCCGGTACAACCTAAGGCAATAGTACCAGCTGCACCACTAACGCGTAAAGAAGAACGCCAACTAAAACGAAAGCAAAGGCAGGAAGAGAAAGATAAAAAGGCGAATACGGAAGGAAATTAATGATTTTAACCTGATGGGCTATGAACACACATTGTACCTATTTGAAACGAGTTTGTACGCTACTATTAATCTTCAGCAGCATCTCGGCTGCAAAAGCACAAAACTTTGGGCAGAACAAGGTCCGGTATAAGAACGAAAAGTTTCAGGTACTTCAAACGCCCCATTTCGAAATCTATTATTATATAAAGAACGAAAGGTTGGTGCAGAAGTTTGCACAGGATGCGGAGACCTGGTACCGTATGCATCAGCAGGTATTCCGGGATTCTTTCCTAAAGAAGAACCCGATAATTCTTTATAACAATCAGCCCGATTTTCAACAAACCACTGTTCTAAATGGAGAAATTGGAATCGGTACAGGTGGTGTCACTGAAGCACTAAAGAACCGTGTGATCATGCCGGTGATGGAATTAAACAACCAAACCAGACATGTGCTCGGACATGAGCTGGTTCATGCCTTCCAGTACCATACATTGCTTGAGAAGGATTCAATGAATTTGGAAAGTGTTAGTCAGGTGCCACTCTGGATGGTAGAAGGAATGGCTGAATACCTTTCGATCGGTAAGGTTGATGCTTTTACTTCCATGTGGATGCGCGATGCCCTACTTAATCGCGACATCCCTTCCCTTAAAGATCTGACCAACTCAAACAGATACTTCCCTTATCGCTACGGACAAGCATTTTGGACCTTTGTTGGCTCAACTTACGGCGACAGCACCATTGTACCACTATTAAAGAATACAGCAAAATACGGCTATGAAAATGGGCTTAGAGCTACACTGGGGTATGATGATAAGTCGTTGTCTGGCCTTTGGAAGCAAGCCATCGAGGCGCATTACAGGCCCCTGCTCAAAGTCGACAGCTCCCAGGTAAACATTACCGGAACCCGCATCATCGACAATAAAAATGCAGGGAACATGAATGTGGCTCCAGCATTAAGTCCTGATGGGAAGTTACTTGCCTTCCTATCAGAAAAAGACCTGTTTGGTATTGATCTCTTCCTTGCCGATGCAAAAACAGGCAAGATCCTTCGCAAGTTGAGCAGCCAAGTTTCCAACTCACATATCGATGATTTCAACTTCCTGGAATCTGCAGGCTCCTGGTCTCCGGATGGTAAACACTTCGCTTTCTCTGTTTACAGCCAAGGCAAAAACCAGCTGATGATCATAGACGTGAATAATGGCAAAACTATACTACGAAAAGCTATGGGCAAAGTAGAACAGTTCGGAAATCTAACCTGGTCGCCAGATGGGAGTACCATTGCGTTTTCTGGTATGGTAGAGGGACAAAGTGACCTATTTGCATATAACCTGAACAAAAAAACCGTTATTCAGCTTACAAATGATACCTATTCGGACTTTGCCCCAAATTATGCACCTGATGGTAAAAAGCTGATTTTTTCGTCCGACCGTGCGTCAACCGGGAACGGCAGTACAGCTGCAGTCCACCCCTTAAACTTGAGTATTCTCGATCTTGATAGTAAGAACATCAGCAACCTGCCTGTTTTTACCAGCGCCAATAACTTAAACCCGCAGTTCTCCGGTGATAGTAAAACGGTGTACTTTTTGTCCAACCGC
>JAQBOT010000341.1 GCA_028287885.1 Pedobacter sp. | reverse complement strand
TCAGCAACCTGGACACTCCCGTTATAACCAATCCGAAGAACACAAACCTCAAAGGATAATTCATCCCGACGAAGTACCAGTTCCAGCGGGAGAGATAGCCGGTTTCTGTACCGAACCATGCACCAAGGGAGATCAGCACAAAGATCCAAATTAATCTGGAGCGGAACACAAAGGCAAGCGCCCCGTAAATAAATACCGAAAATAAGATTAACAAAGAATAGTGTGAGCTGTGGTGCCCGATGCTTTTACCAAGATAGGCTATTGCGTTTGCTGTGAGCATCACTGCCGAAAATATGAGTGCATCGTTGCTAAAAACCTGCCTGGTATGCGTTTGCCTGCGTTTAAAACTGTAGTAATAGAGAAAGCCTGCCGCTACTGCAGAGATTAGACCAATAATACTGTCTGGCGTGTCATAAAGACGTTCCAGGTAAGTTAAAATATCCTTATCTATCAGCAGAGCGCCTAAAGAAATTACTCCACAAGCCATCGCTATCCAAAAAGAATATTGTGCCAGACGGCGCCAGTCGAAACTCTTTGCCTCGTAACTGTTTTTTAGCTGCGTAACCTGTTCCTCCGTAAGTAAGCGCTCGTCTTTCCAAAGACATAGCATCTCATCTAAAAAATCACTCTTCTCCTGATCAATCTTCATTCCTGTGCTTACTCAACTCGTTACAAGGCCGGTTTTTAGCCTGGGTTTATAAATATGCAATAGTAGGGTTATTATTTCAAGAGCTCAGGAATTTTTTTGTGGTTCCCAACAATCCAGACAATGTCCCCGTTCTCAAATATCATGGTGGAGTCGGGATTTAAAAGCCGTTGACCGTCACGTTCAATGCCAACCACAAGGCCCTGCGTCTTTTCACGTATGCCTGAATCCCGGATGCTCTGCTGGTAAACCGGCGAACTGCTGTTGATCACAATCTGCTGAAGCGTCATGTCATTCTTAGGAAAATTGGAATCCTCCGGAAGTTCCTGCTGGCTTTCAAAATAACCTCCAACTGCGGCCAACTGCTCATCCGTACCAATAATTAACAGCTTATCACCGGGGTACAAACGCTCATCCCTGGCCGGCGTCGGAATCATCATCCTTCCCCTTTCAATTAAAGCAATATTAATTCCAAATCTTTCTCTTACCGCAAGGTCTACGAGTGTTTTGCCGACCACGGCTGATTCCGGTGAAACCGTAACTTCTGTTAAGTGACTGTCCCAGGGTAGGATTTGAGGTTTTGCTTGTTGGATCTGCCGCGCATTTAAATTTCCGAGGAAACGCTTTTCCAATCGATCATAGAAGGTCTGCAATTTACGGGAGAAGATAACAATCCCCGCAACAATAAGCAAAAGGCCGATGAGCGTAGCTAGAAAGCTATCATAAAACTGGAAAATCAATATGCCGACAAACAATGTCCCTATACAAATCCGAACAACTTCCAAGGCGATCAACGGACCCCGGGTATATTTCTTATTCAGCCATAGATGTGAGTATGCCTTTCTGTGAATTCTGCGGATCGTTAATGCCCAGAGAAAGGGCGCCATCAAAGATAAGGTAACGATCAAACTTAGGATAATCCCTTGGTTGCCATCAACAATATGGGAGGTTACGAAAGGCTGGATGTATTTAGCACCCAATAATACCAGCGCAATCAGGATCACCGAATGAATAATGGTATTAAAGGTATAAGCCCTTAACAGAACTTTCCAGTCGCTTAAGGTGGTAATACCAGCCGTTGAACTGCTGTAACGATTTATGCCTTCCGTAAATCTCCTAGGCAGGTTGCGCTCCAGGAACAGATAAAAAGGTTCAGAAGCCTGGATGAGGTAGGGTGTAGTGAAAGTCGTAATGGCGGAAACCGCCACAGCAATAGGATAAAGGAAGTCGCTGGTAACTTTTAGCGTTAAGCCCAGTGTCGCTATGATAAACGAAAATTCACCAATTTGCGCCAGGCTTAATCCCGTTTGAACCGCTGTTTTTAATGGCTGCCCGGATATAAGTGCACCAATGCCTGAACTCAGAAACTTACCGGATACCGTAGCCAGGGTAATGATCAGTATTGGAATGGCGTAATCCACGAGCACAGCAGGGTCGATTAGCATGCCAACCGAAACAAAGAATATGGCCGCAAAAAGATCTTTTACAGATTTAGTTAGGTGTTCTATCCGCTCCGCTTGTGTCGTTTCCGCGAGAATTGATCCCATGATAAATGCGCCAAGGGCAGGAGAGAAACCCACCTGAACAGCTAGTAGGACCATCAGCAAACACAAAGCGATAGAAACGACCAACATGGTCTCATCATTCATGAGTTTACGCGTCCTCTTCAGAAAAGTAGGTATCAGGAATATGCCACCAATAAACCAGAGCACCAGGAAGAAGCAAAGCTTCAGAATCGAGGTCAGCATCTCCATTCCCGCAAACTGCCGGCTCACAGCAAGCGTAGAAAGCAGAACCAGCAACAATATTGCAACCAGATCTTCTACAATGAGGACCCCAAAAACCAGTCCGGCGAATTTCTTATGTTTGATACCGAGCTCTTCAAACGCGCGGATGATGATGGTTGTTGACGATACAGAAAGTATTCCGCCGAGAAAGATACAGTCCATGCTAGACCAGCCCATGGCTGCACCAGCCAGATAGCCTGTCACCAGCATGAACAAGACTTCGACGACCGCAGTTATCGATGCTGAGCCACCAACCTTGACCAGTTTCTTAAAACTGAACTCCAATCCCAAGCTAAAAAGCAGGAAAATAACACCAATCTCTGCCCAAATGTGTATGCTATCTTCATCGGTAACAGTAGGGAGGTAACGTGTGTGCGGACCAACCAGAAAGCCAGCCAGAATATAGCCTAAGACGAGTGGCTGTTTAATCTTTTTAAACAATAATGTAGTAACCCCAGCAGCTGCAAGTATTAAGGCTAGATCAGTAATAAGTACAGGTAAGTGAATCATAGGCAATCATGCAGTTCCCCCAATATAGGTAAAATACCCCGTTCTAGGGCATGAAAACCGCATATTGTTGCTTAAGAATGTTGCTTTTGGAAGTAGGCGATGGTGTCTTCTTTGTCTTTTTTCAATTGTTCTTTCAGCGCTTCGAGGCCAGTGAACTTAACATCATGCCTTAAAAATTCCATGAAATACATCGTTACATATTGTCCGTAAATTTCCTGGTTGAAGTCGAAAATGTTCACTTCTATGTTGCGCGTCATGCCGTTGATTGTCGGCCTTTGACCAATGTAAGCCATACCTTTAAACGTATCGCCATTCATGCCAATGGTTACTGCATAGATGCCATCAGAAGGAATGAGCTTATAGCTTTCTTCAATAAAAATGTTTGCAGTTGGGAAGCCAATGGTGCGACCTATCTTATCGCCCTTGATTACCCTTCCATACAGGGAAAAGTTGTAGCCCAGAAATTCTGCAGCCAAGGCGACATCGCCACTCAAGAGTGCTTTACGAATTTTGGTGGAGGATACAGACACATCATGCACGTCTTGCTCCGGGATCTCTTCCACTTCGTAGCCCAATGGCTCCGCAAATTTAATAAGCTCGGCCATGCCACCCTTTCTGTCTTTGCCAAAACGATGATCATAGCCCACAATCAGATGTTTTATACCGATCGGTCCCACAAGTACATCCTTGATGTATTCTTCGGCAGTAAGGTTTGAAAAATCACGGGTAAAAGGCGTAATAATCAAATGGTCTACGCCAAGTTCTTCCAGCATGGCCGCTTTCTCTGCGATGGTATTGATCATTTTCAGGTTTTGATTCTCCGGATCAATGATCGAGCGTGGATGCGGAAAGAAAGTAACGATCACACTTTCACCGCCGGTTGCAGAGGCGATCTCGCAAAGGCGTTTGATAATTTTTTGGTGGCCGAAATGAACTCCATCAAAAGTACCGATCGCCGCAACGGCGTTATCTAGTTTGGTGAAATCAGAAATGTGTTCGTATATTTTCAAAACAGTAGTATTAAATTAAAGCATGCTTCTTAACAACGCCGCCCTTGAGATCTGCAATTTGCTGTTGAATGACAAATGCATCCGAGTCGATGTGCCTGATGGCAGTTTGAAGTTTGCTCATTTCGAGCTTGGTAACCACGGTATATAGAATATCAATGTCCTTTTGAACGCCATACCCGCCTTCACCTTTATAAATCGTCACACCACGTTTCATTTCATTGATGATATACGCTTTGATGTGGTCATTCTTTTCAGAAATCACTGTAACGCCGGTATACTGCTCAATGCCGTTCACGATATAGTCGACGGTATTAGAAGCTGATAAGTAAGTCAAGATCGCGTATAAGGCTGTTTCTATGTTCAGAAAAATTGCTGCGAAAGAGAAAATCAGAATATTTAAGATCAGGATAATGTTTCCGACAGTCAGCACACTTTTTCGGCTGATGTACAACGCAAGCACTTCTGTTCCGTCGATAACACAACCGCCACGCATAGCCAGGCCGATACCGGCACCTAAAAAGAGACCGCCGAAGAAAGCGATTAATAACTTATCGTGGGTAATGGGATGAAAAGGAGCAATCACCAGCATCAGTGATAAAGCAATAATTGCACAAGTTGTCTTTAAAGCGAAGAGCTTACCAATTTGGTGATAACCAAGAATTACAAAGGGAATATTGATGATCAGGATGAGGTAGTAAAGCTTTAGTGAGGTAATCGTACTGATTAGGAGGGAAATTCCTGTTACCCCACCATCAATAAAGCCACTGGGCATAAGAAAACTTTTAAGCCCGAAGCAAGCAGATACAATGCCGGCTGAAATCAAAAATATCTCTTTTAGCGTTTGAATATTCTTGTTTCGCGCAGTTGATGCCATGCCTATATCTGTTTATTATTACGAATATAGTTAACCAGGTCGTTTACTTCAAATGCATTCTCCAACAGAAATTCTCCATTCCTGGTGCGTGTTAGTTTAGAAAGGTATGCGCCGCTATGGATTGCAGTACCAAAATCTGAAATCAGGGAACGGATGTAGGTTCCTTTACTGCAGACGATTCTGAAATCAACTTCTGGCAAAGCGATCCGGGTAATTTCGAATTCAGATACCGTTACAAACCTTAAGCGTAGTTCAGTTTCTTCACCACGTCTTGCTTTAACGTATAGGCGCTCGCCGTTTACTTTGACTGCCGAGTGGGCGGGAGGGTATTGCTGTATATCACCAGTGAAAGCTGCGGTAGCCGCATAAATCTGCTCATCGGTTAGGTGACTTGTCGGATATTCTTGATCAACCACCGTTTCCATATCAAAGGAAGGTGTACTTGCACCCACAATCATGGTTCCGGTATATTCTTTTTCCTGAGCCTGAAAGGTATCGATCTGTTTGGTTAGTTTTCCAGTGCACAGGATCAGGAGGCCGGTTGCCAAAGGATCCAAAGTTCCGGCATGGCCGACCTTAAGTTTCAAAGGTTTCAGGGAATTCCTGATCTTCCCAACCACGTCAAAGCTGGTCCACTTGTAGGGTTTGTTAATCAGCAAAAGTTCACCTTCTGCGAAATTAAACTCCGGGAATTCTTTAGCTGTATCTATTTGTTCTGTCGTTTCCGTCATTATCCTACCACCATTGGAACATGTGCAAAGTATAAAGCTAGAATTACAATACCGACTGCAATCCTATACCAGCCAAAAATACGGAAACCATGCTTAGAAAGGAATCCGATGAATGATTTAATGGCGATTATGGCAATTATAAATGCGACAACATTTCCAAACAACAACAGCTTGATGTTCTCTGAGTCAAGCAACTTATATCCCTTTAACAATTTATAACCGGTTGCAGCGAACATGGTTGGAACAGCCAGAAAGAAAGAGAATTCTGCTGCAGCATGTCTGGTTAGCTTTTGTTGCATTCCACCAATGATGGTTGCCGCACTTCTGCTTAAGCCTGGGAAAACAATAGCCAAAACCTGGAACAAGCCAATCTTGAGGGCAGTTAAATAGTTGATTTCCTTTTCGCTGTGGATTGTGGGATTCTTAAAGAATTTGTCTATAAACAACAGTACGATACCACCAACCAGCAGCACTACAGCAATGAAAATTGGATTGCCTAAGGTGTTGTCAATAAAATCATTCAAAAGAAATCCGAAGAACAACGCTGGGATTACCGCGATAATAAGTTTTACATAAAACTGCCATTTTGTAAAGTCGAAGAATTTTCTCCAGTACAAGGCTACCACGGCCAGAATTGCACCCAGCTGAATTGCGACTTCAAACAATTTTACAAATTCATCTTTACCGATGCCCATGATGGAGCTGGCAATAACCATGTGACCGGTAGAGGATACCGGCAAAAACTCTGTTAATCCTTCAATAATTGCAAGGATTAAGGCCTGTAAATAATTCATGAATAATCTATTTCTTTAAGATGGCGTACACACCAAATCCGAAGCCAAATAATACGACTAACGGTGCAATTAAGGTTTTACGTGTATCGTAGATGTCAGTTGTACCGCTCATCAGCGCAAAGCCGAGAACAACAATGGCAATACTGATCAGAAGCAACTGGTAGTTCCTCTTTGTAAAAACGAGTTCATCTTTTACCCCCTGACTGGCAGGAGTTGATTTTCTTTCTATCATTATCTATAAAGGTCGTAAATTTTCAAACGTAAATATTTGCTTACTGCAAACGATGAACTAAGTGCGGTGATAAATACACCTACGCCCACAAGGAACAGTAAAACAAATCCAAACTCGGTATAGTTTCTCAGGATCACAATTTCTGGAATTTCCCTTTGTGCGTAAAACAATACACCCAGCAGTATGATGATTGCGATGATGGCAGCAATTAAACCATGTAAGGCCGCAATTAAAACAAATGGACGGCGAATGAAGTTGCGGGTCGCCCCAACAAGCTGCATGCTTTTAATTAAGAAACGCTGTGAATAGATAGCCAAACGAAT
>JAQBOT010000302.1 GCA_028287885.1 Pedobacter sp. | reverse complement strand
CAACTTCGAAGAAGGGAGCTACCAGATTGAAAACAATCCGACAGCAGCAGCAAGCGCCTCTACCCTGCCCCAAATCCCAATTATACTCGTTACATCAAGAGTTGGTCCAGCCTTACAGAAGCCGGGCGCACAAGTAGACGCAAACTTTATATTGGAAAGCTTAAAGTATCCTTCCGTGAACGTTGTAGCTAAAGCAAAAGGCTCTGACCCGAAGCTCAATAAAGAATATGTTCTATTTAGCGGCCACCACGATCATGATGGAACGGGTAATCCCATCGATCAAGATTCCATTTGGAACGGTGCGGATGACAATGCCTCTGTTACCGTCGGCATGCTTGCAATTGGCCGTGCCTAGAAAGCTAAACCAGGTAAACGATCCGCATTGTTTGTATGGCATGGTGCTGAAGAGCGTGGATTACTGGGTTCCAAATATTTTGTACAACAACCAACAGTAAGCAAAGAATCAATTGTTGCTGTGCTTAATGCAGACATGATCGGCAGAAATGCAGCTGACTCCGCTGCCCTGCTTGGGTCCACAGCGCCGCATAAGAATTCAGACGATCTTGTAAACATGGCCATGAAAGCAAATGCTAGTCTTACAAAATTCAAAATAGACGTTTCCTGGGATGATGCCAAACATCCGGAAGGCTGGTACTTCAGAAGTGACCACCTTCCCTATGCACAGGCGGGCATCCCTGCCATATTTTTCACAACCCTCTTGCATGCAGAATACCATACACCAAAAGATGAAGCCAAGTTAATCGACATCAACAAGCTCGCTAAAATGAGCAAATGGATGTATGCAACAGGATGGATGATTTCAGAAACCGCAGCAAAGCCAGTTTTAGACGCTAAAGCGCCTAATCCTAAGCTACGATCTACCTGTTTCATGTTTGCCTCACTATACCTGTCGCCAGTATTTGGGTATTTTGCAAGCAGTTCATCGAGCTTCTGAAGGTCCGCAGAACTGACTTCTATGTCAACGCTTCCGGCATTTTGCTCCAGATATTTCCGCTTTTTTGTTCCAGGACTTGGAATGATGTGATCACCTTGCGCAAGCACCCAAGCCAAAGCCAATTGAGCCGGCTCACAACCTTTTTCAGCAGCAAGCGCAGCGAAACCAGCTGTAAGCTTGCTGTTGTTCTCCTGATATTCCTGTTGATAGCGGGGCAAACTCTTACGGAAGTCACCATCCTTTAGTTCATTCGTATTTAATGTATTGGTTACAAGCCCTCTCGCCAGCGGACTGAATGGAATAAAGCCTATGCCCAATTCTTTACAGAGCGGTATAACATCTTTTTCAGGATCCCGTGTCAACAGTGAAAACTCACTTTGTAAAGCACTGATCGGGTGTACCGCATGCGCCCTACGAACAGAGTTTACTGATGCCTCAGATAAGCCAAGAAATCGTACTTTCCCTTCCTTCACCAGCTCAGCCATAGCACCAACCATTTCCTCAACAGGTACATTAGGATCTATGCGATGTGCATAATAGAGGTCAATCACATCCACCTGCAGACGCTTCAAACTTGCCTCTACTGCCCGCTTCATGTAGGAAGGAGAACCATCGAAGACCATTCCTTTTCCATTCGGATTTGCCGTAAACCCAAACTTGGTCGCTATAAAGATCTTGTCACGGTTTGGAACCAGTACTTTCGAAATTAAGCGCTCATTTTCTCCATCGCCGTAAACGTCCGCAGTATCCCAAAAGTTAATTCCGAGATCCAGGGCTTTGTGAAGCGTGGCAATAGATTCATCATCATTAGGTTCACCGTAAGCATGGCTCATGCTCATACATCCTAGCCCAATCGAAGACAGTTGCTCATCAGTATTTCCTAGCGTTCTAAATTTCATAACGTTGTATTTTGAAGTAAATAAATCAATTGCATTTAAATGTATAGTACTTACACTACAATTGGCGTTCAGTTCAGTTTTCCAAAGCCATCCTGCCTATGCAATATTACATTACATCTAAAACAACCTCCCTTTTACAAACAAGAACAAATCAGGCTTTGTTAACTTATGATATTCTCTATCCAATCAACCTACCTAATCTCCAAAGTGCACTTATGAAGGTACTTGTTATTTTAGCACATCCAAGAAGAGATAGTTTCTGTGGCGCACTGGCGGATGCATATATTCAAGGTGCTACTGCCGCCAAGGCGGAAGTTACATTTGTTCATCTTGCAGATCTCCATTTTGATTTAAACGTTACAATTGCAGAACCTCAGGATCAGCAGGAGGAATCTGATATCACTGAAGCAAAAACACTAATAAAATGGGCCGACCACCTGGTTTTTATCTATCCTATTTGGTGGGGAACGATGCCTGCCCTCTTAAAAGGATTTTTAGACCGCGTCTTTGTTCCTGGATTTGCTTTCTATGAGGTTGTACAAAATGATTATAAAAAGCTGTTGATCAACAAAACAGCCCAGCTTATCGTCACCATGGACACGCCACTATGGATTTATAAACTGTTGATCAAAGCGCCAGGAACCAGGGCAATGAAAATTGCAACGCTTGAGTTCTGCGGAGTTTCACCAGTAAGAACCATGCATTGTAGCGGCATTAAACATTCTACCACAGCACAAAGGGAAAAATGGATAAGACAGAGCTACTCAGCCGGTTTAAAGTTAAGTAAAGGCATAGCAACCAATACGGAGAAGATGTGGCGTAGCTTTGTTCCATGGTTAAAAGCGATCAGACTTCAATTTTATCCGATGACTTGGGTCGCCTACGCTTTAGGTGCATTTGCAGCAGAAAAAACAGGATATGGGTTTAGCTGGTTAACATTCTGGCTAGGCTACCTGTTGATCTTCCTTATTGAACTTGCAACCGTTTACATCAATGAAATCTACGATTATGAATCAGATTTACTGAATAAACAATATGGGCCTTTTAATGGTGGATCAAGAGTATTGGTAAACGCAGAGCTAAGTCCTAAGATGCTAAAGACCGCATTGGTCAGAATCTTTATTGCAATACCAATCGTCTTTATTTTACTTTCACTAAGCAGCGGATCCGCAATCTTGCCCATGCTGTTGCTTTGCGCAACCCTAATAATCATGGCGTTCGGATATACAGCTAAGCCAATAAGTTTAAGTTATAGAACTATGGGCGAGCTAACTGTCGGACTCACCCATAGTGTTATGGTCATCTTGTGCGGCTTTATCTTCCAGGGTGGCGAGTTCGCCAATTCATTCCCCTGGCTATTAAGTATCCCGCTGTTCTTTTCGATTATCCCTTCCATCACACTTTCAGGAATTCCGGATTATGAAGCAGATAAGATCGCAGGAAAACTAACCCTTGCTGTGCGTTTCGGTAAGAATACCGCTGCGCAGATCGCAATAGGCAGCAGTATTCTAGCACTTCTAACTTCCTTATCTTTATTCTTTAGCAATCTGGTACCTGGTGCATATAATCTCATGCTCCTCTTTCCCGTTGCGCATGCCGTCTGGCTAATTGCAGAACTACTCAAGTACATTGGCCTTGAACAAAAGCCGATTCGCATTAATAAACTGATGATCTTAGCGCTTACCTTCCTTATGTGGTATGCACTAATTCCTTTTTTCAATCTACTTTAACAACTTTAGACCATCCCCTCTAATCCATACTGCTTCAGAACATCTAGTGGCACACCTTCCCAGCGGTTCGGCTTATTTCCTACATAGCCCAGATCTTTTACACCCATTTCTGTCGTGTAAAAACCGGAAGCCGTTAGGTCGCGCATGCGATTAAAGAACTCGACACCTTGCATCATGTCCGGCTTTACCTTACCTGGATAGGCGATCTCGTCAACCAGACTAATCTGTTGAGCCGGAGAAGCGTCTTTAAAAGGCTTCTCGAAGCGGTTAAATGAATTTAAATCAAGCCACCTTAAACCTCCACGCATTGGCGTTTGATGGCTAGGAATATCTTTCACGATGAACTCGATAAAATCTGGAACCTTGGCGTCAGTTGCACTTCCAGAGTGTTCATCTTTAGGGATAATGATGTCTGCCAGAATAGCAATGGTAGCCATTTCATGTTCATCAAAAAACTTGGCAGCATTTAATGCCTTATCTCTTTCAACTTCAAATTGTTGTCTGCCTGGCTGTGCGGCGGCCTCTTCATTTGGCGTAGTTACGTTGCCTTCTTTACCTGGTTTGCAGGCATCAAGGAGAACGGTAGTGCTTATTGCGGTAAGGCCCAGGGCCTTTAAAGATTCACGTCTGTTCATGTTTATGTATTAAACAGGTTTAATAATAGATCCTTGTTCTTGTTTAGCTAACATTAAGCTTTTTCTTTTGCGAGAGGATATACTCAGCTGTACGCATAGATAAAGCAAGTATGGTCCAGGTAGCGTTTTTATCACCTTGCTGAACAAAAGGCGCAGCATCAACAACAAAAACGTTATTACAATCGTGTGCCTGACACCATTTGTTCAAAGCCGATTTCTTAGGGTCATTACCCATCCTCACCGTACCAACCTCATGGATGATCTTTCCAGGTGCTTCTAAACCATAGTTTGTATCCGCTCCTGGAAGGTCTGAGGTAATGATTGCGCCCATACCGTGCATGATCTCCTTGAAAGTTTCCTGCATGTGTTTCGCCTGCTTAACTTCATCAGGATCCCATTTGTAATTGAAACGCAGCACAGGAATTCCGTATTTATCCACAACCTTTGGGTCGATCTCACAATAATTACTTTCCCGGGCTATTGCTGTACCACGACCAGCCATTCCGACTCCGGTTCCATAAAAGCGTCTATAATCATCTTTTAATGAAGCACCATAGCCACCGGCTTCTTTCTTCTTGCCGTCACGGCCAGGAATTAAACCGTTCATAGATTGCATACCGCCACCAAAGCCGTAACCTGGCATGTGTAGACCTCCACCGTATTCGATATGATACCCTCTTGGGAAATCAAGGTTTTTATTTTTTAGCCACCACGGAGAATAGATGTGTACACTTCCCACACCATCTTCATTGTAGCGCTTGCGGTCTACGAGTTGCGGTAAGAAACCACTTAAGCTGGCACCCGTTGAATCGTGCAGGTATTTGCCGACTATTCCGCTGTTGTTTGCTATTCCATTTGGATGTGCCGCAGATTTCGAGTTGAGTAGCAGACGTGCTGATTCTCCTGCACTTGCGCCGAGAATAACCACCTTTCCACGAACTTGATATTCTTGTAAATCTTTTGTATTCACGTAAGACACGCCTGTTGCCGTGCCACTTTTATCGGTAAGAATCTCCCTAACCATCGCGTTCGTAATCACCTTGAGGTTACCAGTTTTAACAGCTGGTATAACCAGGCATGAGGAAGAAGAGAAATCCGCATAAACTTTACAAGACCTTCCGCATTGCCCGCAGAAGAAACAAGAACCTCTGTCTTTGTTGCCAGGTAAAGCTTCTGTTAATACAGAGCCGCGACCGGGAATCACTGTCACACCTGCCTTTTTTGCACCCTTCCTTATGAAAAGTTCATGCAGGCGTGGCTTTGGCGGAGCTAGAAATATTCCATCAGGTTCACTTTCAATCCCTTCTTTTGTGCCGTAAATCCCAATCATGCGGTCTACCTTATCGTAAAAAGGCTTTAAATCGTCGTATGTAATTGGCCAATTGTCTGTAAGTCCGTCCTTACATTGAAAGTCTTCAGGTCCCATCCGCAACGAGATCCTTCCCCAGTGGTTGGTACGCCCACCTAGCATTCTAGACCGGAACCAAGCGA
>JAQBOT010000300.1 GCA_028287885.1 Pedobacter sp. | reverse complement strand
ATTCCGATCTTATATCCAGATCCGTCCGGCTTAGGTCCTTTTACAACGACTTCTCCGCCAACTTCGACTATATAGGAGTTAATTCCATTTTTCTTAAGGAAAGCTGCAACTACGTCCACACTATATCCCTGGGCAATACCATTCAAGTCAATCTGAACCTGCGACTTTGTTTTCTTTAGAAAATTGCCCTCTATGCGCAAGTATTTCACGCCTACATACTTTAAAGCATCATGTACGGCTGAGTCATTCGGGAATCCTTTCACTGGCAGCGGTCCAAAGCCCCAAAGTTGTACCAAAGGGGCAACGGTGATGTCAAAGCGGCCATCCGTTTCTCTGGAGATTTGAATTGCCTTTCTCACAACGTTTAGGAAGCCATCATCAATGGTGATACCGGTCAAAGACTTATTAAAGTTAGTAATAAGTGAATATGATTTATATAGGGACATTGATGAATCTATCCCTAGCAGAATGCTATCAATCTGCTGCCTGCTAACCTTTTCTGAATCGGCGTAATACCTAACATTGTAATCTGTTCCTTGTGTAAATCCATGTATAGCATATAATTTCTGGTCCTTTCCGCCGGAGAAGAAAGGAACCAGAAATAATAAACAAATGGCGACGGACTTGATAAAAAACACCAGCTAAAAGTTAAATGACCTTTGTTTTTCCAGGAGTCGGAATTTCGTACAGTCCATTCTCATTCGGCAAAAGCTTTGGTTTTGCATCCCAGGCCAATTTTTCCGGGAACAAGCTGTTATTTGCATTTAATGCTTCGTCCCATTTGATCGTCTGTCCGGAATAGGTTGCATACCTCCCCATAATTGCTGTAAGACAACTTTTCGCACCCCGTTCTGCATCGCTAAACTTGTATTCACCCTTGCTTATTGCTGCAAATAACTCATCATGTTCTGTTTGGTATGGATTGGCATTGCCTTTTGTAGGGTGATTAAAGATTTCCTTGCCTGAAGCATCCCATAGTATTCCCTTGTGGCTGCCAGACAGATACGTGCGTCCTTTAGTTCCGTGAAAGGTTTCATCGACTCTGTTGTCGGCTCCTTCGAAATGGCGGCATTGACTATAAATCACCGCACCATCAGCATAGGTAAGTTCAACGGCATGATTGTCATAAATCTCGCCATAGTCCGCTCCTGTTCTCCAAGCCCTGCTTCCTGTACCTTGAATGGAAACAGGGTAAGCGTTTTTCACCCAATTGGCTACATCTATGTTGTGTACATGCTGCTCTACAATATGGTCACCACACAACCAGTTGAAGTAATACCAGTTGCGCATTTGATACTCCATTTCAGTTTGCTTCGGCAAACGTTTTTTAACCCAAACGCCACCACTATTCCAGTACACCTGCCCGCCAACGATGTCCCCAATGGCTCCGTCGTGAATGCGCTTCATGGCTTCCCTGTAACTCGCTTGATAACGACGCTGTAAACCGACTACAACATTCAATTTTTTCTTCTTAGCAATTTCTGCAGCTGCAAGTACCCTACGAATTCCCGGCGCATCTACCGCCACAGGTTTTTCCATAAAGACGTGTTTACCCTTATCTACTGCTTCCTCGAAATGCATTGGCCTGAATCCAGGAGGCGTTGCGAGCAAAACAACATCTGCTAAGGCAATTGCTTTCTGGTAAGCATCAAAGCCAATAAATCTCCGATCTGCAGGCACATCAACTTTCTCTTTAAATTTCTCAAGTAGCAATTTATGGCTTTGATCCATTCTATCCTGGAATGCATCGGCCATTGCAACGAGCTTGATATTAGCGTTGGTACTTAAGGCTTGGAAGGCTGCACCAGTACCGCGGTCTCCACATCCAATCAGAGCAATCTTTATTGTGTCGTTGACACCGGAAGGCCCGGCAGCAAAAGCAAATTGATTTAGCAAAACGCCACCGGTAAGTAATGCAGTAGCTTTTAGAAAGTCACGACGGTGCTCGTGATTTTTTTCATTTTTCATACAATTATATTAAGGTTAGCAACATTTTAAATGTCCGGTATAAACGGCTTGTTATAGTATCTTAAGATTTCTTCTTCGGAAGGCTGTACGACTGGACGCACGAGGCGCATGCCAATAAAAGGGGCTTCAGGAAACCACCAGTTACTTTTTGGGATCTGAGGGTCGAGCTGTTTCCAGACCGGGTCGGACGCTAACCTTGCGGCAGAGCGCAGATTTGTTGCGGAGTCATCGTATGATCCACCCCGGATCACATGTGCGTACAATTTATCCGGCACATTAACAGGATCCTGTTGAGCTTCTTTCACGTTGGCATACCAGCCGGACTCATACTGATCATAGGTCCACTCACCGACATTGCCGTAAAGGTCAAAGAGGCCCCATTGATTGGGTTTCTTCTTGCCTACTTCTTGCGTCTTACCGCCGCTATTGCCTTGGAACCAAGCATAATCGCCCAAGGCCTTTTCGTCATCACCAAAAGCAAATTCAGTGCTCGTGCCTGCCCTACAGGCAAATTCCCATTCCGCTTCGGTAGGCAAGCGGTAAAATAATCCCGTCCGGGCGTACAACCATTTACAGTATTGAATTGCATTGTACTGCGTCATTGCCAGCGCAGGATGGTTTTCTTTCCCCATACCAAAGGTCATGTCCAAGTAGGGTTTTGTTGGACGTGTCACCGCATCAACGTTAGCCGGAACGGCGCCGATGCTGTGGCCTTTCTCGTAATCTTTATACAAAAAAGCTTCATAAAGATCCCAAGTCAATTCGTAGGTACTCATCCAGAAAGCGCTGATCTTAACTTTATGTACCGGCCTTTCGTCGGCCTTCCCCTTAATACTGCCCATTTGGAATTCACCTGCGGGGACTGGTTGCATAGAGAACGAAAGCTTCGTGCCGCTAATTTCCTGCATATAAGGCTTCCCTTTCTGCTGTGCAAGGCAGAAAGGAGAAGCAAAGACTAATGTTAGAATACCAAATAGAATAAATTTCATCGCAGGCAGGGGTTAGTAGCCCGGATTTTGAATGAGCTGATTATTTCTGTTAATCTCGTCGCGGCTAAATGGTCTGAAATAGATTTTGTCTTCCCATTTACGGTTCTCCTGAGCTGTTTCTACCGTTGGCGCATACGTGTAATTGTAAATTTCTGGATCATAGTGGTAGGGCGCAGACAAGGTTTTTCCTGGTTTAAACTTACCAGTTATCTTAATGTAACTTGTTTTTCTGCCTAGTGTTTCCGGAGCAATCATCCATCTGCGCGCATCATGATAGCGTTGTTCTTCATACACCATTTCAATTCGGCGCTCATGACGGTATGCATCTCTGAGGGCGATGCCGGATGTGGTTATCGCTGGCATGCCGGACCGGAAACGAATGCGGTTCAACCATTCCCGGGCCTGGGCATCTTGTCCAAGCTCAATACTAGCCTCAACAAAATTAAACACTGCTTCTGTATACCTGAAGAAAGGCCATGGTACAAATTGCGGGTTCGATGCTTCGATTAGATTGGGGTCTGGATCAATAAACTTTTGGGTATAATAACCAGTCCAGCTACCATTCCAGTTTTCAATCGAGCTACCACGGGTATCTAAGCCTTTCATAATGGTGACATTTGACCCTTCTTGCAAGTCATATTCGCCGGTCTGAATCTGGTTTGCAGGATCAACATTTCCAGAGACTTTGTTTCTTGGCTTCCAACCAGCTCCGTCGTATAAAATCGATGCATAAAAGCGTGGATCACGGTTTTGGTAAGGTGCAGCTTTTTGCACCGGGTTCGTCCAGCTGAAGGACGTACCGTCAATCATTTCATAATCGTCAACCAACAATCCTATAGGCGTATTACCTGCCCAATTGTGATAACCATTGGGACCGTTTGCCCGACCATAACGCATGTCACTTCTGTCATTGAAGTAACGTGCAAGAATTAGATCAGAAGCTGCTGATGCATCAATACCGGGCGCTTTACTTCCCCCGCCCATGGCTAAGCTTTTATAATTCAGTCGGCCCTGTTCTGGCGTAACTGGCGCACTAAGATTTAATTTATACCCTGCTCCCGCATCAAGCACTGCTTTAGCAGCCGCCTGCGCAGCAGTCCATCTTGCCAGCCGGTCACCTGAAACGTAGCCAAGAAACTCCGGGTTGGCAAAACCAGCGATTACTGAGGATTTGCTTTTGGCTGTTGGAATATCATGCAGATCACTTGCAGCGTACAGTAGAACCCTGGATTTTAGAGCCATCGCAGCAATTGCCGTCGTGCGCCCTTTGTCCATAGTCAAGCCGGTAAGATAACCTATCGATTTCTCGCAATCAGCAAGGATAAAAGCCACGCACTCTTCATAAGTTGCCCTTTTCGCCGCAAAATCATCATTCAATGCATAGCTTTTGGCAATCAATGGAACACTGCCGTAGTACCGTAGCAACTGCTGATAGAAATAACCACGTAAAAAGTAAGCCTCGCCAAGCAGCCTATCTTTAATCGTTTGATCAGCTATACCGTTGTCGCCACCCTCGAGCCTTTCGATCGTTATATTACAAGAACGAATACGGTTGTACATGGGGTTGTAGCCATAGGTATCATCTACCCAGCCCAAAGTGGATGGGTTTATCGTACCTGCATTAACCAAGTCGATACCCCGGTTGGGATGTGTAAACATGGATTCATCCGACAGCGATGACAACATTTGTTCATTAAAGCCGCCGACACCCAGGCCGTTATAGATTTCAGTTACGAAACCCTGTGCAAGCGCGGGATCCTGCCAAACCAGTCCTGCAGAGATCTGATTTGGCGGTTCTACCGCCAAGAAGTCTTTTTTGCAGCTCAGGCCAACTGTTGTCAGAAGTGTGAGTGCATATAAATATGTATTTCTATAAATAGGTCTCATATGAAAAGTATTTTTCAGGTTCGTATTATTCTAAAATGTCGCCTTAATGCCTCCGTTGATTACTCGTGCCTGAGGATAGTATTGCGCACTTGAATTGGTAGATTCCGGATCCCAGATCTTAATTTTATCAACCGTGAACAGGTTTAATCCGCTCGCATACAACCGAAGCGATTTTAATCCCATCTTCTTGCTGAAAACAGGGGCTAAAGTATATCCCAGCTCTACATTCTTTAGCCGAACATAGTTGTTGCTGCGAATCCAGTAGCTATTTTGGGCTGCATTATTGGTGTCTGTATAGTAGGTCTGCCCGCGGTTAGAAAGTCTTGGGAACTCTGTACTCGGTTTATCAATGGTCCAGCGGTTGTTATACGACCAGTCCAGGAAGTTACCGATATCACCAGACTCTGTTAAACCTACAATTTGAACACCTCCCGTTGCGCCCTGAATCAATGCTGACAAATCAAAGTTTTTATAGGTCAGGTTTAAATTAAATCCTCCGGTGAAAGTTGGAACGTTGGTCTTATCCAATCTAATCTTGTCATCTCCGTTAATTTTCCCGTCGCCGTTAACATCCCGGAACTTCATGTCGCCCGGCAATAGCCTGTTTGTAAGTCCACTGTAATCAATTTTATTTCCATCAATTTCACCCTGATCACGGAACACGCCGACATATTCGTAAGACAGTTGAGTGCCGGTCGGCATACCGGTAGAACGTTGCCACTCTGGCGCTCCGGGAGTTTCGTCCCAGAAAACAATCTTGTTTTTAGAATATCCTCCATTAACACTAAAGGAGTAGCCAAAATCACCTTTATGGTCTGCGTAAGTCAATTTAAACTCAAATCCTTTATTGTCTACCTTCCCAAGATTTACTGGGGGAAGTTTATCGGTAATCCCAGAACTTCCGGGTATAGAGTTGCCTCGCGAGATTAATATATTTGTTCGTCTATTATAAAAAGCATCCAATTCCAGGCTTAAACGACTATTTAGAAAAGATGCGTCCAGACCGATATTGGCGTTGTTGGCAACTTCCCATCCGAAGTCAAGGTTAGGGACGCGGTTTTCAAAAAGTGTTTGCGACTGCTGATCGTTGATTACATAATTTCCAAATCCCATGGTGCTCAGGTACTGATATTCAGCAAGTGCATCACCGAAATAAGCTTCAGCACCCATTTTACCGTAAGATCCCCTAAGTTTCAGATTGTCTATAAATCCTACGTTATTCTTGAAGAATGGCTCTTCAGAAAGTCGCCATCCGACAGAAACACCTGGGAAAAATCCAAACCTTTTGTCTTCCGGAAAAATATAAGAACCGTCTGCACGCCAAAGGAACTCGGCTAAATACTTCTCCTTGTAGTTATAACCTACCCGGCCAAAATAACTTAATCGTGCCCTGCTGTAAAGATTATATGGGTCGCCTGTTGGATTACTTATAGACTGCTCCTTGTCGCTACCTGCAACAAGCTCCTGAAGTGCGGTTGAAAGGAAATACCTCCTGAATGCAGAAAATCCATTATTTTCAACTTTCTCTTTGGTTACGCCCGCCATTAAGTTGATCTGATGATTGCCAATTTTTTTATCGTAGTTAATAATACCCATCAGGTTGATGGCCAATTGTTCACCAGCAGTTTCTCTTAAACTCGGATCTGTACGCTCCGAACGAACAGAACCCACCAATACCGGAGTCACACCATCTGCCTCAAAGGTTTTTTTATCCCAATCATACAGTGTCCATGGTGTTTGCCAGTTTTTCTGCCTTCCCCAAAACTTATCCATAGATGCCGTACCAGTAACTTTCAGTCCGTCAACGCCGGGGATTCTGATCTCTAATCTTCCAGTTGATTGAAAATAGTCTCTCTTGTCACGATTGTAGCCAGTTAGATCTGTTGCAATTACATAAGGGTTATAACCAAATTCAATGTCCCGGCCCGGAAGTCCATTTGGCCATACTTCCATTTCAGTCGGTTTACCGCGCATCAGCATTCTAAAAATGTCACCTGCACCAACTGTTGGAAAATTTCGTGCCTCTTCCCTGCCTGTAAGACCAAATGTGGCGGTCACATATTGGTTGAACTTCGTTTCTAAATTAACCCTAAAATCATACTGCTGATATCCTGTAGCTGACTTTTTATAATAACCATCCTGATCCAGGTAGCCCATGGACACCAGATACTTTGTGCTTTCTGAGCCACCATTAACCTGAAGGTTGTGGCGTTGTTGTGGCGACCACTGCTTTAAAGTGGTACCGTACCAGTCTGTATTTGGATATCTTAAAGGATCAGAACCATCTTTAAACTTCTGCATTTCTTCAGGACGGTAAGCTGCATTTAGCACATTGCCATTATCGGTTCTTACATAAGATCCAGTGGCATTAAACGCATCCCAGGCAGCACCCCATTGATCCGTAGGCAGGTCGGAGCCAAATATGTTCAACTCGTTTAAAATCTCAGCATACTGGGTTGAAGTTGACATTTTGGGTATACGCACCGGCTGTTGCAACCCATAGCCGAAGTCGTATGAAACTTGTGGAGCGCCACTTTTCCCTTGCTTTGTCGTAATTAAGATTACGCCGTTAGCCGCACGGGATCCATAAATGGCAGCGGACGCATCTTTAAGAACCGACACACTTTCTATATCGTTTGGATTGATTCTTTCCAAACCACCGGCGCGATTGGGAACCCCGTCGATGACGATCAATGCGTTGTTGTTTCCCAGAGAATTTACTCCACGGATCCGGATGGCTGAACCATCGTATCCGGGTTCGCCGCTTGCCTGAACAGCTGTGACACCTGGTAAACGGCCTGCAAGCGAGTTAGATAGATTGGCACTTGGTGTTTTTGCAAGCTCAGAACCTTTAACAGCTGACACAGCACCAGAGACGACTGCCTTTTTTTGCGTGCCATATCCAACAACGATAACTTCTGAAAGCGCTTGATTATTCTCGAGCAAGGTAACCTTGATGGATTTACGACCATTTACTGGCTGTTCACTCGTTACGTAACCAACATAGGTAAACAAAAGAGTTCCATTTTCAGGCACTTTGATTGTGTAACGACCGGCGTTGTCGGTTGTAGTTGCAATGCTTGTGTTCTGAACTTTGATACTTACCCCTGGTATCCCTGCTCCTTTGGCATCAACCACTTGTCCGGTGACGACAATGTCAGCGCTGGAAATACTTTGTTGTTTGCTAAGAGTGGCTGCTGAAACTGCCTGTCCACATACAATAGAGGAGGAGACCAAAAGCACATTCATGATCAACATGATTCTGTTCTGGCGAAATCGGAAGCGTAGTTTTTCACTACACTGTTCCTTTTTTTTCATAGTT
>JAQBOT010000294.1 GCA_028287885.1 Pedobacter sp. | reverse complement strand
TTCAAAATAGCTTGCAGTTTTCTCCCTCCAAACTCGTGTCCATAATCATTATAGAACAATAATGCAGCTGGATCACACTCGTGTGCATACCGGAATGCCAATTCTATATAGCTTGGCCCAAGCTTGTCAAGCCAAATGCAGGACTTATAATTCCCATTGTCTTCAAAAGCCTCGTTAACCACATCCCAAGAAGCCACCTTTCCCTGGAAATGGGAAACAATGGATTGAACATGTGTTTTTAATAAATTTTCCCAATCGGTGCGGGAACCCTGGAATTCTGTCACCCACTTTGGATTAAACTTCGACCAAATTAAGGTATGGCCATGAACCCTGATGTTATTCGCCTTGGCAAAGTCCACAATGTAGTCGGCATCGCTCCACCGGAAAACAGTAGGTGCCGGATGTAACGAATTAAACTTCATTGCATTTTCTGCAGTGATGCTGTTAAACTGCTGGACTATAAGCTTTCGGTAGACCGCATTGTTGCGAAGCAGTTTAATTTTCACTGCAGCCCCAATTGGAAAACTTAAAACGTCTTTTAACCCGGGCTCTGCAACCGTATCCGAAGATTCGCTTTGGGGGTGGTTAATCAAAAGCTGCGTACCGGACGCCCTTGAAAAATATAGAAGAAAAATAATGATTGAAAAATACCTCATTTGAAAACCCATAGTTGGTGTACCTAAGATAGCAAACGGAAAGTTGTTGCAAAAGTTATTAGATGCAAACAAAAAAAGGATGTCAAACCTTTCGGCGACACCCTTTTAACATTAATTTACTATAGATTATTTTCCTAACCCAGCTTCAATCATTCCTTTGTATGCAGGTTTTGGATTGAATTTGCTATCGAATAGCAATGGATAGTCGTGGTTTTTGTTTACATAATTCTTGTTGAAGTAAGAATACTTATCGGATAAACCCCACATCGTAATACCCCATTGTTGACTCTTAGGTACTGCTGTAAGGTAGGCCTTAACGATTGCTTTCCATTTTGCACCTTGTTCATTTGCAAGCGCTGTTGTAAGCGTAAACGTGCTTGGCATATCATGTCTTACTGAAATGTCGAATTCTGATATATGAACCAACAGACCAGCATCAGCTGTACGCTTAAAATTATTGTAGAATAATTTTGGATCAATACGCAATACCGTATGTGATTGGAAACCAAAACCGTCTATTTTGATGCCTTTCGCTTTGGCTTGACTAACCAGGCTTAAAAGCAAGGTCATTTTCTTCCCACCAAACTCCTGGCCGTAATCGTTAATGAACAACTTGACATTTGGATCGGCCTCACGTGCATATTTGAAAGCTTTAAAGATATAATCTGTTCCAAGTTTCCTTAGCCAGATATTATCAACCAACGTACCGTTGCTTGCAATGGGTTCGTTGATAACGTCCCAAGATGCGATTTTTCCTTTAAAGTGCTTAAGTACCGTTTGGATGTGCGTCTTTAATAAGTTATCCCAAGCGTTTTTATCACCTTTAAAGTTTCTAATCCAGTCTGGCTGCACACTATCTTTTGCCCAGATTAGGGTATGTCCGTGAACACGCATGTTGTACTTCTGAGCAAATGCAACTATTGCGTCTGCTTTTTCAAAAGTCCAGGTGTTTTGTGTCGGATGTAACGCTCCGAACTTCATGTTGCTTTCAGAACTCAAACTGCTAAATTGTTTGCTTACGATGTTAGCATAAATTGGGTCTTCTAAATGTTCCTTAATAACAGCTAAACCAATTGGAATGGAAAAGCTACTCTTTAAAGTGGCATTGCTCACAAAGTTGACGGTAGATGAAGAGTAGTTGGACATTTGTACATCATCTGCAACAACTTCTTCTGTTTGATTTGCTGGTGCAAGATCTTCGTCTACGGAAGATTTACAGGCAATCATGTTTGTCGAAAGTAAAGCCAGCGTTAAGGCTAGTAACTTGAATTTGGATGTTTTGTTCTTTGGGTCGGTAAACCTCATGGTGTATAATTAAGTGGATGATTATTTAATACACTGCAAACCTACGCATAATTCTGTGTCAAATACTTATTTTCTTGTTTTTTTTACGTTTTATAGCAAAAAACCCGTTTAAGTCATATCATGGCACACTTTTCTTATTTTAAAAACAACATATCAAAGCAGTCTGTTCAAATCCTTTCACTCACATCGTCAGCCAAAATTTTATTGCTCTAAAGATACAATAATTATGGTTCTAGTGAAATTAAGGCACATAGTATGGTACTGCCAGCGTGTGACAGGCGAAGAAAAATGTAAAGTATGTGATCTCTTAATGCTTATGCTTCTAAAGTCGTGGAACAAACCACGGAGTATTTATACACTTATGTACTAATATTCACACATTTCGACCTAATTACTGATCAAAGGCACAAGGGTTGAATATTCAGAGGCTACTTTCTTTCGTTGGGAGCGAAAACGCATTGTAGCTACTGAGGAAAAGAAAAAGGATGACCCGAGGAGGCCATCCTTTTTTAATCATTTAATTGTTTCCTGCTTCCAGGAAGCCTCTATAAGCAGGCTTCGGCTTGTAGTCGCTGTCAAATAGTAATGGGTAGTCGTACCGGTCAGTTTTGTTCTTAATATTTAAAAAAGAATCTCCATCACCAATACCCCAAAGCGTTATTCCATATTGCTGCGCTTTAGGAACACTGGTCATGTATGCTTGAACGATCTGCTTTATCTTGTCCCCTTGCTGTTCAGCCAGGTTTTTATCTAAATCAAATAGGGAAGGCTTTTGATATCTAACCGAAACGTCCAGTTCAGATATATAAATTTGTAATCCTGTGCTTGCAGCCCTTGCTAAATTGGTCGCAATTCTTTCTGGTTCAATTCGTAATACTGTATGGGTCTGGAAACCAAGACCATCTATATGGACACCATTTTCCTTGGCTTGGGTTACCCATTCAATGATTTTGTCCATCTTTTTACCACCAAACTCCTGGCCGTAGTCGTTATAAAACAATAATGCATCTGGATCAGCCTCGTGTGCATATTTGAAAGCTAAACCAATATATTCTGTTCCGATATTTCGAAGCCAGATATTATTTTTTAGTTCTCCATTGTCTTTAAGCGCCTCGTTGGCAACATCCCAAGCTTTAATGCGGCCTTTAAAGTGGTTAACTACAGTTTCAATGTGATTTTGCAACAGTTTTTTCCAGGCTTGTTTATCTCCATCGAAGTTTTTAATCCAAGCAGGCATCATGCTGTCACCTGGGTACAATAAAGTAGACCCATGCACGCGCATTTTGTGCTGAATTGCAAAGTCAACAATGGCATCTGCCTTTTCAAAGGTCCAGGTGTCCTCGTCAGGGTGAACAGCGCTGAAGTTTAAGCTGCTTTCAACAGTAACACTATTAAAATCGCGGGTTAGTACATTCGAAAAAGCAGATCCTTCCAAACGCTCCTTAACAACAGCAGTACCAATGGGAAATGAAAAACTACCCTTTAGCGTTGCACCGCTCACGTAGTTTACGCTACCGCTAACGTAATCGATGACATCGGCCTTTTCGTCTGAAAGTTCTGGTTGGGATGTAGGGGTTAAATCTTCCTCCATAGAAGATTTACATGCAATTAGATTTGTTGAAAGTAATGTGATAAGTACGGCAAACAACTTAATGTTTGTTTTCGAAAAACTGGGGTTGGTAAACCTCATAAACTGAATAATTGAGTGGATGATTTGATTAATTATTATATAAATTGATTTTGTTATTTAATTTTTGTTTCAAGCTGGCATCGTTCTTGTTTTTGGGCCGACTTTTTTTACTTAACTCCTTTATTTTTAAAACTTTGAAAAACTCCTTTATGTATCAGGTTCATTTTAAGCAAGGATCATGTTTATTACTTTAAAATGCTGGTAAATATTGTTTTATACAACCGTAACGCATACTAATAATTAATATTGCACGACTATTTTTAAGAAACGTCAAAAAAAGAAGACCATGCAAATTTTGCATGGTCTTCTTT
>JAQBOT010000273.1 GCA_028287885.1 Pedobacter sp. | reverse complement strand
AGCGGCTTTGCCGAAGCGTCCCAATAGCGGGCCGACGATCATTATGGATCCCCTTAAACTTCCGCCTTTTGATTTAAAGGTATCTGACTGGAAGAAATCAAGGTTTATATTTGCTGCTTCAAATGTGTAGGTGTCTTTAGACAGACGTTCTACCAACACGCCCAGGTCACCAAGCAGTTCAATAAGCTTGTTCACGTCAACGATGTCGGGAATATTGCTTATTGTAATCTTTTGATCTGTAAGCAGAACAGCAGAAAGAATTTGAAGTGCTTCGTTCTTTGCGCCTTGTGGCTGAATTTCACCCTTTAATTTCTTACCGCCAATTATTTCAAATGCATTCATGTGTTAACTTAATATATATAGGTATTGCGTTAATATCTTGGTTTTGGATTGTTGTTACGCTGCTGAGGGCGGTTATTGTTGTTCTGTTTTCCTTTGTTGTTGTTGCTGTTGCTATTATTGTTATTTCGACCGCGATTGTTATTGTTCACAGTTCGAGTGACAACAGGTTTGAATTCCACCTTATTTAGGTTTACGTTCTCATCCAATTTAAGCTCTCCACCAGATAGTTCACGCAGGTTTTTCAGAATCGTTTCATCTGCCACACTGTCTTTATTCCATTGTACATAGGCCATTTTCATAAAGTTGGCGATACCTTGTACCATAGCGTTCTTACGTTCTGGATCTTCAACTGCTTTGGTTTTTTCAATTAAAACCTCAACCGTTTTGCCATAATGTTTGTAGGTAATTTTCTTTTGCGGATAACCGATATGTTTAGGTCTTATCAGTGCCGCTTCTGGCGTTGGTTTCGGGTAGGGGCTATCTACATCAATCTTATAATCAGAAATGATATGTAAGTGATCCCATAATTTATGTTTAAAGTCGGCCACGTCTCTCAAGTGTGGATTCAAAAAACCCATCAGATCAATAACCGCCTGCGCATATTTGTTGCGTTCATCTCTATCCTCAAGTTCGCAAATGTACTTAACCATGTTTTGTACATTACGCCCGTACTCTGCCAGGATAAGGTCGCTTCTTGTGGTATTATAATCGAAATTCATTGTTGTAATTTATGAATCGCCAATAGAGGGTGCATTAAAATATTGGCTAAAAATGTATATTTCAGTAAAGATAATGTTATTTAACAATTCGCAATTTAGCAAATTTTAGTAACAATTGCTTGTTGCCCAATTCAGGGAAGAAGACCGTTGCTTTAATGTCCGGGAGCCTGCCTTCCAGGTTCACAATTTTACCAAACCCAAATTTTTCATGCTCAACGTCCATGCCATTTTGAAAAGCGGCAGCAGCATCAGGAGCAAATCCAGGGGTAGGAACGTGGGCCTTTGGCAAAATAGATGTCGTTTTTGGCCGTTGGGCCGGCGTACTGCTATTGACGGTCGCTTCAGCAGCAGGCTTTGGTTTACTAAATGAATCCCTTTGCTGCGTCCAGGTCCGGCGTTCGTTTTCGAAACTGTTTTCACCCAACGCACTTTTTGCTGGTTTAACCATTTCCAGCTCCAGGTATTTGGCATTGATCTCATTGATAAAGCGGCTTGGCTCACAGCTGGTTAAAGTACCCCAGCGATAACGGGAAGTCGCATACGTAAGCGTAAGCTTTTTCTCCGCACGCGTAATTGCAACATAAAACAACCTGCGCTCTTCTTCCAGATCTGTTCTGGAGTTCAAAGACATTTGTGAAGGGAACAGATTTTCTTCGAGGCCCACAACAAAAACATTCTTAAATTCAAGTCCTTTGGCCGAGTGGATTGTCATTAACGATACCGTATCTTTTTCCTTGTCGTCCTGACGGTCATCGTTGGTCAACAATGCCACATCTTGCATGAATATCTCCAGTCCACGTTCCTCAATATCTTCACGCTCAGCAAATTCCTTGATACCATTCAGAAGTTCCTGTATGTTTTCGTATCTGCTGCGGCCTTCAATGCTGTCATCCGTGTGCAGTTCTTTTAACAATCCGGAATGTTGTGCGATATATAAAGCAGTTTCATAAGCGTCTAGTTTTTTCGCCTCAGCCATAAAACTCTTAATCAGCATTGCGAAGTCATTCAGCTGATTGGCAACTCTACCGGGTATGTATTTTGCAGGCTCATTGATCACTTCCCACATGGTGATGTCATGCTGGTCTGCCGCTACGATAATCTTCTCTACGGTTGTATCACCAAGGCCTCTGCGAGGATAGTTAATTACCCGCTTGATGGCTTCTTCATCACCTGGATTGAAGGTCAAACGAAAATAGGCAATTAAATCTTTGATCTCCTTGCGCTGATAAAAGCTTAGTCCGCCATAGATCTTATAAGGTACGTTTAGCTTCCTCAGACCTTCCTCCATCGCTCTGGATTGTGCATTGGTGCGGTATAATATCGCAAAGTCTTTAAAATCGTATCCTTTTGAAGTGCGTTCCTGTATGATGGACTCCGCTACCACTTTTCCTTCTTCGTTGTCGGTGAAAGCGCGTTGTACTTTTATACGGTCTCCGCTTTCATTTGCCGAAAACACGTTTTTTTCGAGCTGGTTTTTATTGTTTGCGATGATGCTGTTTGCAACCTCGACGATATTTTGAGTTGAACGGTAATTCTGTTCCAGCTTATAAACCTTTAAATCTGGGTAATCACGTTCAAAATTCAAGATGTTTTGAATATTGGCACCCCTAAAGGCGTAGATACTTTGAGCATCATCACCCACAACACAGATGTTTTGATAAGCAGCAGCAAGCTTTTTCACAATGGTGTACTGCGAAAAGTTCGTATCCTGGTACTCATCTACCATCAGGTATTTGAATTTGTGCTGATACTTGTTCACCACGTCTGGATTGTTCTTCAGCAGAACGTTAGTTTTGAAAAGCAAATCGTCAAAATCCATAGCACCCGCTTTGAAGCACCTTTTGGTGTAGGTTTCATAGATGGCACCAAGCAAAGGCCGTTTATTTCCACTGTCTTCCGCCTGGATTTCCGCACTTTCCATGTATTCAGAAGCGGAGATCAGGTTATTCTTGGCTGCAGAGATCCGGTTGTAAACGAAGTTTGCGTTATAAAGCTTATCGTCCAGCTGCATTTCACGCAATATCGATCGGATTAAGCTCTTGCTGTCATCCGTATCATAGATCGTAAAGTTCGAAGGATAGCCAATTTTCTGTGCTTCAACCCTCAGGATTTTCGCAAATACAGAGTGAAAAGTTCCCATCCAAATATTCTTTGCTTCCGCGCCAACCACTTTCATGATCCGCTCACGCATATCCTTGGATGCCTTATTGGTAAATGTTAATACCAGTATGTTAAATGGATCAACGCCTTTTCGAATCAAATGCGCCACCCTGTATGTAATCACCCTCGTTTTGCCTGAGCCTGCACCGGCAACGATCATTGCTGGTCCGTCGGTATTTTCTACTGCTGCACGCTGCTGTGGGTTTAATCCTGCTAAATAATCCAAAATGAATAAAAAATTTAAATCGCGAAGTTATTAAATGACGCGCTATATATATAGGGTTGTGTAAAACTATATGGGCAAGCCGGGCAATTGCAGGCTTGCTGAACAGATGTTTGAAGGAAAAGACCAGAAATACCTTCCTGCTGCAAATATACCAAAAATTATATCTTTGCTTAAAATCATTTGTTATGCAAGAGATCAAAAAATACGTAGAAGAGAATAAGGAACGCTTTTTAAATGAGTTGTTTGAGCTGTTGCGATTTCCGTCTGTAAGTGCAGACCCAAAATACAGAGCTGATGTGTTACAAACCGCCGACTTCGTGGCACAAAAGCTCAAAGATGCTGGCGCTGACCGGGTTGAGGTATGTCAAACGGCCGGTTACCCGATTGTTTACGCTGAAAAGATGGTTGATCCGGCTTTGCCAACAGTGTTGGTTTATGGGCACTATGATGTGCAACCGGCCGATCCGTTGGAGCTTTGGAAAACGCCTCCCTTCGAGCCTACACTGCGCGATGGCAAGATCTATGCACGTGGTGCCTGTGACGATAAAGGACAGTTTTACATGCACGTAAAGGCTTTCGAACTGATGATGAAAACGAATACGCTTGCTTGCAACGTAAAGTTTATGATCGAAGGGGAAGAGGAAGTTGGCTCTTCAAATTTGAGCATCTTTGTAAAAGACAATGCAGAGCGCCTAAAGGCAGATGTGGTCTTAATCTCAGATACATCCATGATCAGTATGGAAAACCCATCTATTGAAACCGGATTACGCGGTTTGGCATATATGGAAGTGGAAGTTGTTGGCCCGAATCGCGATCTGCATTCTGGTGTATACGGGGGTGCTGTTGCAAATCCGGCAACAATCTTATGCAAAATGATCGCTTCTCTGCATGATGAAAACGAATACGCTTGCTTGCAACGTAAAGTTTATGATCGAAGGGGAAGAGGAAGTTGGCT
>JAQBOT010000251.1 GCA_028287885.1 Pedobacter sp. | reverse complement strand
GGAACTGCACTTTTCCCCAATCTTCATGGATCGTATGAATATCTGAGTGGCAAACCCCGCAATAGTGCAGTTTGATTGCGACATCCTTAGGTCCTAATGCCCTGCGTTCAAAGTCCATGATCCTAAGAGGTCCTTCAGGAGAATATGCCGCCATTCCTTTGGTTGGGAAAGGGCCTTGTGTTGATTGTGCATCTGCAAACGGAGATAGCAACGTACTTCCGGCAACAAGGCCAGCAGTAGACAAGACTGATTTAGTGAGAAAATCTCTTCGTCCCATCCCTGTATTCTGTTCATTATCTTTATTGTTTTCCATGATTGGATTTTGGATGTTCAATTGCGATTACTTCGATTCTTAGATGTCAAACTTGACTTCGCCTATCCACTTCACTATTTTTGGGTCACGATGGTCCAGAAATATGCTTTCCCTAGTATCAAGTGATGCAATAGCTTCTATGTCGTCAGTGGTTAGTTCAAAATCGAAAACATTAAAATTTTCTTCAATTCTTTCTTTGCGAACTGACTTCGGAATGGCGACGACACCGCGTTGAATGAGCCAGCGAAGGACTACCTGTGCAATACTTTTGTTGTATTTATCACCGATATCTTGTAACAGTCTGTTTTGAAACAGGTCGTTCTTGCCTTCGGCGAAAGGACCCCATGACTCAGTTTGTACACCGTTTTCGGCTAGAAACTTTTGTGTTGCAAGTTGCTGGTTAAAAGGATGGGTTTCTATCTGGTTGACAGCAGGCACAACTTTGTTGTGAACAATTAAGTCCATCAGCCGGTCTGGATAGAAATTACTTACACCAATGGCTCTAATTCTTCCTTCACTGTATAGCTCTTCCATTGCCCGCCATGATCCGTAAACATCTCCAAAAGGCTGATGAATAAGGTATAGGTCAAGATAATCTAATTGTAACTTCTTTAATGAATTTTCAAAAGCTTTCTTTGCACTTTCATAACCTGCATCCTGTATCCAGAGTTTTGTGGTGATAAATATTTCTTCACGGGGTATACCACTTCTTTTAATGGCATTTCCTACGGCTTCTTCGTTCATGTAAGCGGCGGCTGTATCTATCAGTCTATAGCCGGTTTGCAGTGCGTCATACACACTTCTTTCACATTCTTCGGCATCTGGCACCTGGTAAACTCCAAAGCCCAGAATGGGCATCTCGATGCCGTTATTTAAGATAATGTTCTGCATAATTTTCTTTTTAGTGGTTTTAGTCTTCAATTATCAACCATTTTCAACAATACACTATTAGCGATTTCCTCTTGTTGCTTTCCAATATGTTTTCCTACCTGCAAAAACACTTGCTTCAACTGGCTTTTTGTAATTCCGGTATTCATGCCCATTGAAAGATGGGACTGTAATTGAGGTGCTAAACCTTAAGGCTGCGCGGAAAACCACAATAAGCATAAAGCTGAGCAAGGACTTATTTTATTTCATTGATGGTTAGTCCTGCATCAAGCCCGGTATTTAATTGTGTTTTTAAATGATCCAAATCGCCCACAGCCGTCAAAGCTGCAATGTTTGTGATACTCTGCTGCTGCGCAGTTAAAGCCGGATTTGCTTTTTGATTACTCTGTGCATTCATTGTACTTATGCTTAGCGTTAGAATTAATGATAGACTCCACTTTATTTTGTTTTTGCCAGTCATAACTTTGGTTTATTTCCTATTTCTTCATTGCTTTTTTAGTTGGTAAAAGCAATATGAACGAGTGTTGTGTTAGCTGATGCACCATGCTCTCCTATTCCTGGATTTATAATATATCATAGGTTTCAGCATTAACAGGTTCCAGCCATTCCGGTGTACCAGCTGTGATTGCAATATGTTCGAACCAGCTGTCTTTTGTCGCCCCATGCCAGTGTTTTACACCATCATGCGTGACGATGACATCACCAGCTTTTAAGGGTTGCGCAGGTTTTCCTTCTTCCTGGTACCAGCCCTCTCCACCTGTTACTAATAATATCTGAAATCCTCCGGCATGAATGTGCCAGTTATTTCTGCACCCTGGTTCAAAGGTCACGTTACCAACTCCAACACTAACCTTAGGGTCAGAAACTAGACTTTTTAAATAGCTCTGTCCCACAAAATACTGGGCATAAGCATCGTTTTTCTCTCCTACCGGAAAAATAACACCATTTTTTACTTCTTCATGTTTTGCCATTTCAGTGCCTCCTTTTAAGTTTTTTACTTGATTAATAAGTTGAACAGTTGGGTTGTATTCAACTCCTGCTGTTCTTATGTTGCTATTTATAATTAAGTGTGCTGCCCTAAAATCCTTCAGCTTTAGTTTTACAAACGAAGCCCAACTGCAGCACACCTTGATTTACCTCTTCAATTAGTCTTTTAAAGATGCCATGTCGATCACAAAGCGGTATTTTACATCACTTTTCAGTAAACGTTCATAAGCTTCATTGATATCTTGTATATTGATCATTTCGATATCTGCTGTAATGTTATGCTCACCACAAAAATCCAGCATTTCCTGAGTTTCGGCAATGCCGCCAATGGCTGAACCTGCAAGACTTCTTCTACCAATGACTAAATTAAAGGATGCTAAAGAAAGTGGATGTTCAGGAACTCCTACCAGGACCATCGAACCATCCACACGAAGCAGGCTCAAATAAGTATTTACATCATGATTAGCAGAGACAGCATCAAGAATGAAATGAAGTTTACCCTTGTAGGCTGCCATCTGATCAGCATCTTTAGATAGAACCACTTCGTCTGCACCTAGCCGTTTAGCTTCCTCAAATTTCGACTCTGATGTGGTGAACGCTATGACATGTGCGCCCATGGCTTTGGCAAGTTTGATACCCATGTGACCAAGACCACCAATACCGACAACGCCTACATTTTGACCCGGACCTACGTTCCAGTGACGCAAAGGCGAATAAGTAGTGATGCCTGCGCATAATAGCGGAGCCGTCCCTGCAAGATCCAGGTTTTCAGGTATACGAAGTACAAATTTTTCGTCTACAACAACACTTTCCGAGTAACCACCAAAGGTATGTGTACCCAAATGCTTGTCTGGCGAATTGTAGGTCTGTGTCATTTCATTGACGCAATATTGCTCCATCGATTCTTTGCAGTACTCACATTCCTGACAGGAATCTACCATACAACCTACACCTACAATATCGCCAACCTTGAATTTGCTGACATGGCCACCAACGTTCACTACTTTACCAACGATTTCATGGCCAGGAACTGTAGGATAAATCGTACTGTGCCATTCATTTCTTGCCACATGTAAATCCGAGTGGCAAACACCGCAAAACAATATTTCAATCTCCACATCATGTGGCGTGGGGTTTCTACGGGTAATATTTAATTGATTTAAGGGCGCTTCTGCTGCCTCTGTACCGTATGCTTTTGCTGTTGTACTCATATTGATTGTTTTTATTTAAGTAGATTGTGTTTGTTATCTGGGGAATGCAACTCCTGTAATCTCTTCACACAGTTCTAAAAACTTTTCCTGCAATTGCAGGTCATCAGCGTCATGTTTAGAACCTTTTTCATGTTGATGATAGAAAAAACGTCCGCTTACTTTTGCTTTTTCATCGTTACTTGTAGCAAGCCAAATCTGGGTTTGGTAGCCGCTTTCAAAACTATCTGGTGCACCTTGCCCGCCCATTTTAGTTGGCACCCATCCGGGATTGAGCGCATTGGCATAAACGTTTGACCATTTTCGGGCAACTGCTTTGCAGAGGATCAGCACATACAACTTTGAATCGGAATACGTAATCCCC
>JAQBOT010000250.1 GCA_028287885.1 Pedobacter sp. | reverse complement strand
GGGGATTAGGCGACAAGGACTCGTTCTTTAACAAGGGCTATCTAAATTGTGATCACGACTACCCGATGTTATTCGACAAAAATTACCAGCCAAAACCAGCTTACAAAGGAATGATCGAAGCAGGACTAGGTAAATAGTATACAACAGATTAAAATAAAAAGGATGCCACTTATATTAGGAGGCATCCTTTTTTAGGTTTAAAATACTTGTATGAAGTTCAATGCAGCTTCAACTTCTCTTTTCCGCTAAACCCTTAATCATACTTAAAGCCATTCCGACAAACATCAAAATCCAAAATCCTGCAGCGATGTATAAGGTAAAAGCTGGGATGGCCTTTAAGAATAAGTGATCAAGCATGTTGGCCAACCGATATGTTGCCACTGTAAACATGCCCAGCGTGAACGCGGTATCCCAATACGCAACATCATAGATTATCGGTACCCGGCTAATTAAATGCCGCCAAATTTCAAGCAACAACAGCAGCGGAATCCACCAGCAGGCGATGGACCACATGAAAACACTAAGTCCCTTTACAAATGGTATCAAATCTGTTAATTGCCCTAAATCATTCATTTTACCTACCAGAACAGCGCCCGAGAGCGTGCATATTGCCGCTGCACCCAAGAGCACCCAATAGGGCGGCGTAAATTCCTGCGGCTTGACCTTCGCTGCAATCAGTCGGTGCAAAATAATCGCGGCAAGCATCAAATACAATACTACACCCAGTGTAAACAAACAAAGATTAGTAAATAGTAAAACAGCTGTATCAGAAAACAACTTTTGCATTAAAGTATTACCAAGAATACAAAGCGATTCTGTGGATACCGTGAGCAGCAACCAGCCGCCACTAACCACCAGCTCCAGCCTGGGCTTTTCGGTTTTGGTAATCATCGCTAGCACAAAGGAATAGCTTAGCAGCAGCCATGCAATCAGTGCAAAAACCCAAAGGATAACGGCTGTAGTCGTTGAGTAACCCAATAAAACATGTTGTACACCGAGTATTGAAGATCCAGCAACCATAGCAAGGTAACCTGGACCCTTTTCATTTGATTTTAAATCTGCTAAAAAGGCTTTCGGATAGAACACCAGTCGCAATACAAAAAGCAGCAAGAGTACCGAAAATTGTAAGTTGTTTAAATAAAACAGAATCGTTGCGAAGCGCTCATAGTTCAAGAGTTTAAAGGCCAGGGAAAGAATACCCGTCGCCATGACCAAAGCGAAATACATTGGCGGCAGTTTCTCGATGAACCTAACAGGCTTGCTGAGTTGGGTTGGCATAAGTATCTGCATTGTCGCCATCGCTTCCGTCCAGGCAGCTGAAATCTTTTTCAATTAAAACATCAATCAACTTTCCCTTTCCAGTATCAATACTGAAGTCAAAGCCAATTCGATCTGTACCATTAAGTTCCTCTGCAACGCTGACCGGGAGAAGAACGGTGGTATTTCCCATAGAATACTGGATGTTTGCTTCGGCATTTTCAGAGGATTGCAATGTGAACGCAAGCCGATCTTCCATTCCACTGCCAAATTCCAGCACTTGCGTTATTATTCCGATTTCATGTAAATCGGCAACATCATGCTTCCTTAATCGAAATCTAATTTTGTTTTCAGCAATCCTGACTTTCATTCGGATAAGTTTGGGTATTTAGCTTAACAAAATAGACCTGATTTTGTTATCCTTCTAGATACCATACCACAACCAAGTATGAAGCAATCCCGCGACAGTATTGAAGACATCTGGGGAGCCAGAACTCCATACTATAACACACCATGGCCAGAGCGATTTGATATCCGGGTAACAGAAGAGCCAGACCACTGGGTGCAGGCGGCATGTGTACTGTGCTCAAACGGTTGTGGAATGGATATTGGGGTTAAAGACGGCAAGATCGTCGGTGTTCGAGGTCGTACTGTTGATGCCGTAAACCGTGGCAGGCTGGGCCCGAAAGGGCTGCATGGCTGGATCGCAAATCACAGCAAAGACCGACTAACAAAGCCATTGATTCGCAAAAATGGGAAACTTGAGGAATCAAGCTGGGACGAGGCGATGGATCTGATCGTATCCAACTCTCAACGGATCATCAAAGAAAGCACCAGCCTGGGTATCGGATTTTATACCTCCGGACAGTTGTTTCTTGAAGAATATTATACCCTTGCGCTGATGGGGAAAGCAGGCCTTGGTACGCCGCACATGGATGGGAACACCAGGCTCTGCACGGCAACCGCAGCGGCAGCTTTAAAGGTGTCCTTCGGTTCAGATGGGCAGCCTGGATCTTACGCGGATTTAGACTCCGCAGACACCATCTTGCATGTCGGACACAACATCGCCTCGCAGCAAACCGTCCTTTGGATGAGAATCTTAGACCGTCTTGCTGGTCCGAACCCACCCAAGCTCGTGGTCATAGACCCGAGGGAAACCGCCACAGCAAAGAAAGCAACGGTGCATCTTGCGTTAAAACCCGGCACCAATATCCCGGTACTAAACGGACTGTTGAATCTGATCATTGAATCCGGAAGAATTGACAAAGAATACATTGAGGCTTCTACAGTCGGCTTCGAAGAATTAAAAACCATCGTATCAGAATGGAACCCGGAACGTGTAGAGCAAGTGTCCGGTGTACCGGCAGATAAGCTTCGCGCGGCTGCGGAGCTCCTTTCAAGTGCAGAAAGACTGGTTTCAACGGTACTACAAGGGGTTTATCAATCCATGCAGGGCACTGCAGCGGGTGTACAGGTCAACAACATTCACCTTATCCGCGGAATGATTGGTAAACCAGGTTGCGGCATCTATCAAATGAACGGGCAACCTACAGCTCAGAATAACCGCGAATGCGGCGCCGATGGCGACATGCCAGGCTTCAGAAACTGGGGAAATAAAGAACACATCCAGCAACTCGCAGACCTCTGGAATGTAGATATTGACATCATCCCGCATTGGTCGCCCCCTACTCATGCCATGCAAATCTGGAGGTATGCCGAAAAAGGGTCAATTCGAATGCTCTGGATAAGTGGAACCAATCCGGCTGTTTCCATGCCGGAAATCTCGCGGGTGCGAAAAATACTTGCAAAAGAAGATCTGTTTGTTATTGTTCAAGATGCATTTATGACGGAAACCGCGGAACTTGCCGACGTGGTCTTACCTGTTGCGATATGGGGAGAAAAAACCGGCTGTTCAACGAACGTAGATCGGACCGTGCACATTTCACACAAAGCAATCGAGCCGCCCGGAGAAGCAAAGTCAGACCTTGACATCTTTCTGGATTATTCAGATCGCATGGGATTCAAAGACAAAGACGGGAACAAGTTGATCAAGTGGACAACCTCAGAGGAGGCTTTTGAAGCTTGGAAAGAATGCACACGTGGCCGGCCATGCGATTACACCGGGATGAGTTATGCGAAACTAAGTGAAGGAAGTGGAATTCAATGGCCTTGTAATGAAGAATTTCCAAATGGTACACCGCATTTGTATACGAATGGGAGATTCAACACAGATTACGATTATTGTGAAACCTTTAACTATGATCTAACCACAGGAGCAGCCCACACCGGAGAGGAGTACAAAGTTTTTGATCCAAAAGGTAAGGCTTTTATTAAAGGCGTGGATTACGAGCAGCCGCATGAAATGCCAGATGAAGAATACCCACTTTGGTTAACTACCGGGCGACTCGTTTATCACTTTCATACCAGAACAAAAACTGCAAGATCTAAAGAGTTACATGAGGCAGCACCAGATAGCTTTGTTCAGATCTCTGTTGAGGATGCCGATAAATACGAGCTTGAAGATGGCGAAATGGTGGAAGTTACGTCTCGCAGAGGGACCGTATTGCAGCCGGTGCGTATTGGCGATATTGAACCGGGCACCGTGTTTATTCCCTTCCACTATGGGTATTGGGATAATGCTGATCGCCCGCGTGCCGCCAATGAGTTGACACTAACCACTTGGGATCCCGTTAGTAAACAGCCGCACTTCAAATACTCAGCGGTACGTATAAAGAAAGCCAATACAGGAGCCTTGGATATCGTTACAGACAAAATCAAAGAAGGCGCTAAAGCCATCAAACAGATATTTAAATCTACGGAGGACTGATCATGCATATAGGAAATTACCTGGGGCTGGTACATCAAAGTGAAAAGGACCTCGCCAATGCGTTCCGGACCGTGGCTGATCGCCACGGAGATGAAGTAGACATCTATCAGACCTGCATCCTACTTGCTTCCTGGTCAGAAAAGCACATTGAACATTTAACTCCGATTGTTAAGAAGTACTCGGAGACAAGAAGTAAGGAACCCGACCGACTCAAACAGGCTATCTTTGGAAAGCCAAGAAGCGGTGCACTGGCCTTATTGCGTGATCTGCACGATGTGTATCTGTTAGCAACTGAGGTGAACCTTTGCTGGATCGTACTGAGTCAGGCTTCAGCAGGATTGAAAGACAAGGAACTCATGGAAACATGTGCTAAACTAAGCGAAGAGACAAAGCGACAGCTTTCCTGGTTGCTTACCCGCATCAGGGAAGCCGCCCCGCAAACGCTAATCGTAGCCGACTAAATAAGCAGCTGCAGCAAACGTGCTAAAGCAGCCCGCCCATAAAAGGATCCGAAATCGAGACCTCACCTGTCTCAACGTGTCCCGCATAATGCCTCAGATAGCTTTCATCTTGTTCTGGTCGAATCGTAAAATCATACCATCCAGAACTCTTTCCCAAGTTTAAAACCAGCTCCTCTTTACTATTGGGGTTCAACACAACTCGCCTTGAACCAAGCACATACACGTTCAATTGAACGATGAGTGTTAAAGGTTCCTTGCTCCTATTCTCCAACACCAGCATAACGTTGCCCGATCGTTTTTGGTTCAATAACCCCGCCTTTTCATAATCGCAGGTGATGTTTAATGCGGGATCAGTCAGGCCACCTTTAAAGCTCCGAAAGAATCCATTCGGTCCTCTAACTTGTAAATGATAGCGTTCCTTGTCAAAGTCTCTTAGCTCCAGGCGATGCGAGACCTGATCACCAACTGCAACTCCATAGTCCCAGGTCTTACCTTCAAGAGCTTTATACGGCGTCAAAGACGATACAGAGAATGCTGCACCAACAGCTTCCAGCTCTTGGCCAAAACTAGCTTTCCCAGCTTCAAATGTTAACTGAATTCCTTTCTTGTCGTCACTAAGATATGCCTCTGCATACAACTGATAAGGTAAGGCGCATGCCGGCTTGCTACCCTGTTCCTGCACGGGCATTATCTCGGGCGAGGAAGAAGCGAATGGCAAGTGCTGATTTATTGCTGCAATTTCATTTTTCTTCAGCGGATTAGGCACTGCTTGTGCTGGTTTGTGTTTTGCATTCTGAATGCCGGTCACCACCTTATCTCTGCTCAATGCATCGGGTTGCTCTTGTTTTTCCCCGTTGTAGGGTCTAAATACCGAAGTCAAGTCGCCGCAAACAGCCCTTCTCCAATCGCTGATCTGTTTACTCCGTATTGCTTTCCCATTCTTCTTAGTCAGGAATTTTTCTAAAAACATCAAAGAAGAACTATGGTCGAACACTTGAGAATTTACATAGCCACCTTTGCTCCAGGGTGAGGCAACAAGCATTGGAACCCGGTAACCCAAACCAATTGGGCAGCCTTTTTTCGACTCCCACTCCGTAGAGATATTCATATTTTTAGAAACCTTGCCGGTATCGCTGTCATTTGGGTTTGGTGCGACAAAAGGTGGAATATGGTCAAAATAGCCATCATTCTCATCATAGGTTAATATAAAAATAGTCTTCTTCCAGACCTCCGGGTTTTTAGTTAGGATATCAAGAGCTTCAGAAACATACCAGGTTCCATACAACGGAGAACTTGTATGGTCAGAGAAACGTTGCGGAGCAACCAACCAGGATACGGTTGGCAGTTTTCCAGAATCAACATCCGCTCTGAACTGATGAAAAACATCGTGCTTTGGAAGTCGTATTGTTTCATGTTTTCCCTGATCGTTGATAAATCTGAAAGCCTCCAGCGCAAGATGATCTCCTTCAATGGAGATATTGGTTGCAAATGCTTTATCTATAAGATTTTTCTCCCTCTCACTTAAGCGATTGTACTTTTCAGTAACCTGTTCTGGGCTTAAAAATTCAGCTTTATTGGTTTTGTCGCCGTGTTTACGGAAATATGCGGAGAGCTTTACGTTGTACCTTTTAATATATTCAAGTGGATTGTCTCCATAGTTATCCACCCAGTCGCCAATCCGTTTATCTTGCAGCTTCGATGTCCAGAGTTCATGCTGATAAACCTTCCAAGAGACGCCATGGTCTTCAAGGAGTTCAGGAAAAGTATCCCAGTCTATAAATGTATTGCTGTGCGATTCTGCCTGCTCATTATCTACAACTGCGACGGCGCTGCCGTTTTGTTCGGGGCGGATCGTACCAGTCCAGAAAAAGAGCCTGTTCGGTGTCGTACCAGTTTGCAGCGAGCAAAAGCTATGGTCACATATGGTAAAAGCATCTGCCAGCGCATAATAAAAGGGCACATCATTACGGTCATAATGCGCCATTGTCATGCCCGTTTTAGCCGGAATCC